>CAMQPJ010000147.1 GCA_947003675.1 uncultured Collinsella sp.
AAGGCCGTCAAGGAGTACCAGGACGCCCTGGCCCGCGGCGCTCGACCGGGCGAGACGGAGTAGGTCCCACCGTCCCGGTGCTGAGCGCCCACATATCATCCCGTGCTCAAACATTCTCGCTGCGCTGCGAAACTGCGCGCGGGACGATATGTGGGCGCTCAGCACCGGGGACTGCGTTGTTCTGGCTCGGTTCGCCCGGGTGCCGTCGGGCCAGGGAGGGGCGTCTTCGCTGATAGGTGCTTTACTGAAAGAGCTGCTTTTATTGCGGCTCTTTCTTTGGTTTTGGGTATATTTGTTCTTGTTGAATTGTTATTGCGGATGGGCTTGGTACTTGGCTTTCCGCTGTTATTTGTAGCCGTCTCGGCTTTGGTTGAGGGGAGACGTTCTTTATGCGTATTGTGTTTATGGGTACGCCTGATTTTGCTGTGCCTTCGTTGACTTCGCTTGTTGAGGCTGGGAATGAGATTGCGCTTGTTATTACTCGCCCTGATGCTGTTCGTGGGCGTGGTAAGAAGCTTGAGCCGTCTCCTGTTAAGGCTAAGGCGCTTGAGCTGGGGTTGCCGGTTGTTGAGGCCAATCGTATGACGCCTGAGGTTGTTGAGGCGCTCAAGGCTGCGGATGCCGAAATTTTCTGTGTAGCTGCCTATGGCTGTATTTTACCTGATGAGGTGCTGCATATGGCACCGCTTGGTATTGTGAATGTCCATGCTTCGCTGCTGCCTCGTTGGCGTGGTGCTGCTCCCATTCAGCGGGCCATTCTTGCTGGTGATGAGGTTGCCGGTGTTTCCATTATGCGCATTGGGCATGGCGTGGATACGGGCGCTTATTGCGCGCAGGCCTCGACGTCGGTTTCCGGTAAGCATGCCGAGGCGCTCACGATGGAGCTTGGCGAGCTGGGCGGCAAACTGCTTGCCGATACGCTTCCCTCGCTTGCCGATGGCTCGGCTGTTTGGACTGAGCAGGATGAGTCGCTCGTCACTCATGCTGCCAAGATTTCCAAGCAGGAGATGCGTCTGGATCCGCAGATGGCGGCGCTCGATTGCGTGCGTCATGTGCTCGCTTCGTCCGACACCGCGCCCGCTCGTTGTGTGATCGCTGGCAAGACGGTTCGCGTGCTCGATGCCGCGCCGGCTGATGTGTCGCTTGGCGAGGGTACTGTTGCCGTCAAGAGCAAGCGTGTTTACCTGGGCCTTTCCGATGGCGCGGTTGAACTGCTTGAGGTTAAGCCCGATGGCAAGCGTGCCATGACTGCTTCTGCCTGGGCTGCCGGCCTGCAGGGTGCCGATCTGACGTGGGGTGTTTTGTCATGAGCAAGCTTTCTCCCGCGCGCAAGCTTGCGCTCGATGTGTTGATGGAGGCCGATCGCCGCGGTATGTATGCGCGCGACGTGCTCTCGTCCCGCGCTTCCGCCAAGGCCATTGACCAGCGCGATTCCGCTTTTGCCGCTCGTTTGGCGCTCGGTGTTGCCGCCACGCAGGGTATTTTGGATGAGTTGCTCGATCAGTTTTTGGATAAGCCCAAAAAGGTCGCGCCGCGCGTTCGCATGGCGCTTCGCATCTCGGCCTTCGAGATGCTCTATCTGCATACGCCGGGCCGCGTTGCCGTGAGCCAGGGTGTTGAGCTGGTGCGCAGCGGTGCTAAGTCTGCCGTGGGCCTGGCTAACGCGGTGCTGCACAAGGTTGCGGACAACGTGGAGGATTTTGCTACGGCATCTGACGTGGATGAGTCCGAGCGCCGTTTGGTTCGCCTTTCGCGTTTGATGGGTCTTCCTCGTTGGCTGTGCGCTCGTATTATGGCCTCGTTCGATACGCCCGAGGGCGCGCTGAACTTTGCCGGTAATCTGGCTCCCGCGCCGCTTGCACTGCACGAGAATGCGTTTGCGACCAAGGCTGACCCGTATATCTCGCAGCTCGTTGCGCCTGTCTTTCCGGGCTGCCATGCTCCGGTCGATGCTCAGGTTACGGTTGCTTCGGGCGTTTTTGAGCGCGCTGCCGCGGTTGCCTCGGACCTCAACGCTCAGCTTATCGCTACTGCCGCTACACGTCCCGGTCGTTGCCTGGAGATTGGAGCCGGTCGCGGCACCAAGACCTATGTGATGATGTGCCAGGCCAAGCGTGCCGGGTACGAGCGTCAGCATACCGCGCTCGATCTGCACGATCGCAAGTGCGATCAGAATCTCGCGCGCCTGCATAAGGCGGGTATTACGGGTGTACGTACGGTCTCGGGCGATGCCTGCGAGCTCAATGAGGTGCTCACGTCCTTTGACGCGATTCTTGGCGAGCCCGCCCTGTTCGACACGGTGTTTATCGATGCGCCGTGCTCTGGCACCGGCACCATGCGCCGTCATCCCGAGATACCGTGGCGTCTGACCGAAAACGACGTTACGACTGAGCTGCCCAAGCTACAGCTGACGATGCTCAAGGAAGCAGCCGCGCGCGTTGCTGCCGGCGGTGAGCTTATCTATGCCACCTGCTCGGTTTTTGATGAAGAGAACACGCAGGTCGTGGATGCCTTCCTGGCCTCTTCCGAGGGCGCCGGCTTTATCGTGGCACCGCTCTCCGAAGCCCAGATTCTGCAGCTCCCCGAGTACGACCACGCCAAGAGCCTCGTCACTCTCCGCCAAAACCCTCGAGGCCTCTTCCAAAGTGTCCCCGTAAACGCCGACTCCTACGACGGTCACTTCTGCGCCCGCCTGGTCCGCAACTAATACGGTACCCGAGGGTTGATTCGCTTGCCATGAAATGGGCCTATCTACTACGTTTGGCCGGTTACCCTCAACCATGCCGTTTTTCATGAAATCAAAACCGCAGGTAGAAGGCTTATCGATTTTGCAAAAACGCAGGTGTGCTCGGACTATAGGGGCCAAACGTAGTAGATAGGCCGTTTTCGTGGCGCAACCCCAGACCAGTTGCTTGGGCGTGGGACATTCCTGGAAAAAATTCGGCCCCGCGATCAGCGTTGATCGCGGGGCCACGTTGTTCTTAGTGGTTATGCGGGCAGTTGGCGCAGCAGCCGCTGGTGGCGGTGGTGCTGGAACCACCGCTGCGCTGGTCGGTGTTGTAGAATCCGCTGCCCTCAAACCTGATGCCGCTGGCCGAGAACGTCTTGGATGCCGGGGCACCGCAGCTCGGGCACACGACCTCGGGGGTCTCGGACATGGGATGCTCAACCTCAAACACGTTGCCGCAGCTCGTGCACTTGTAATCGTAGCGCGCCATAATACTTCCTTTTCAGCACAAAGCGGGCAGATCGCTCTGCCCGCATAAATTCAAACAGCTGTAACTGTACCCTATATCGGGTGTTTTATCACGCTTCGCCCCAGAATCTATGGGTGTTGCGCAGGAGCTGTGCGGTTTTGCCCTCGGCGGCCGCAACGTCGGCCTCATCGGCCTGCCACGTCCAGTTGCCCGTGGCCACGCCCGGCACGTTCATGCGCGCGTCGTCGCCAAGCCCCAGGATATCCTGCAGCGGCATCATCACCAGGAGAGCGTCGCTTGCTAGCGCGTCGCCCATCAGCTTGGCCGCCACCTCAACACCGCTCGGCTCGTCGCCGCCCGCAAAGGAGCGCGTGCACCAACCGGCGAGCGTCGACGTGTCGTGCGTCGAGGTGTACAGAATCTTGCCCGGCATGGGATACACGCCGTTGCGGACGTCGTAATCGCTAAACTCCAGCACGTCCATACCGGGGAAACCGCAGGTCGAAGCCATGGCACGAACGCCGGGCGTCAGGTAGCCCAGGTCCTCGGCGATAAAGTTGAGCGGCCCCAGTTCGTCATAGGCAGTCTGGAACAGGTCCTTGCCCGGACCCGCCAGCCAGCGGCCGTCGGAGCAGGCCTTACCTGCGGGAATGCTAAAGTAGCTGTGGAATCCCAGGAAGTGGTCCAGGCGCACACGGTCGTAGAGCGAGAACGCGCGACGCAGACGGTCCATCCACCAGCGGTAGCCGTTCTCCTTCATGTGATCCCAACGGAAGGTGGGATTGCCCCACACCTGGCCCTCGGGCGCAAAATTGTCGGGCGGCGCGCCAGAAATCTCAATCGCCTTGCCGGTATCGGACAGCCAGAAGTTCTCGGGCTCGCTCCACGCATCTGCCGAATCGTCCGAAACGTACATCGGGATATCGCCGATGACCTCGATGCCCTTCTTGTGCGCATAGTTCATGAGCTCGCACCAGGCCAGGTCAAAGCGATACTGCATGTACGCCTGCAGTTCAGCCTCGTCGTGGAAACGCTTGTCATCGATCAGGTGCTCGTTGTAGCGCGCGACATCTGCCGGCCAATCGTGACGCGATTCGCCCTCAAAGTACTTCTTAACGGCCATGTAGACGCAGTACTTCTCGAGCCAGT
>CAMQPJ010000148.1 GCA_947003675.1 uncultured Collinsella sp.
ACTTGGTTGTGAGGGCTCGTTAGGCGAGCTTGGCCTCGAGCTCGGCGATGCGCTTGTAGGCATCGATGGTAAAGCGGGCCTGCTTCTCCAGGATCATAGTGGTCATGAGAGTGTCCTGAGCATGGGCCATGATGAAGGTCATCTCCATCTCGCCACCGCCGGCCTCCTGCGAAAGCAGCTTGGTCTGCGTGTCGTGGGCACCGATGAGCGCATCGCTGGCATCCTTGTGCAGCTGCTCGGCCTTCTCAAAGTCACCCTCGCGAGCAGCATCGAGCGCTGCAAGCAAATCGGTCTGGGCGTCACCAGCGTATGCGACAATCTCGAATCCAACCATCGAGATTTCTTCTTTGGTTGCCATATTGCGTTCCTTTCACATATGAACCAATGGAGAGCATCGCGTCCGGGCATACGCGCTGCGTTGTGTATGACAGAAACAATAACATTCAAACAAAAAAGAACAGCGCAAAACGTGATTTCGAGCTATGAACGGTCGCTTTTCGCCCGTGAACGGTTTTTAAACCAATCTGAACAATATCGAACACAATTAGCGGCAACCCAAACAGACCTGCGCCCTAGCGTACATCGCGCACCGTATCGCCCTCGACGAGCACGCCCGGAAACAGCATGTGCTCCACACCGGGCGCAACGCCCTCGGCGCCGGCAATCTTGTCGACCGCCCACATGCCGACGCGCTTGTTGTCAAAGCGCACCGTGGTCAGGCGACGGTCGGGCACGATATCGCCCAGGCTGTCATCAACACCCACCACACTCACGTCCTCGGGCACGCGCTTTCCGCGCGACTCGAGCCCGCGAATGCAGCCGTAGGCCATGGCGTCGTTGGAAGCATAAATGGCCGTACAGGTCGGATCATCCGCCAGGGCCTGACCTGCGGCATATCCGCTCTGCGCCGTCCAATCGCCACGGATAAGTCGCGGTGGCTCAATGCCATGCGCGCGCAATGTCTCGCGCCAGCCTTCCTCGCGCCGCATGCCCGAAAGCGAGCGCTCGGGACACGAGATAAAGTGCACGGTCTTGTGCCCCCGCTCCAGCAAGTACTCGACCACCTGGCGCGAGCAATCGAACTGGTCGTTATCGACCGTTGAACAGAGCGGGTGCTCCAACATCGTAACGAGCACCGTCTGCATGCCGGGCAGCGGCTCAAAAGTGCCAAAGTCTGCCGGCATGCGATTCATGATCACAACCATACCGTCCACTGGCAGTGCGCTCATGCGCGACGATGCGCTCTCGAGGGTATACGGATGCCCGTCTACTTTAGTGAGGGTGATGGCATAGCCGTGCTTATCGGCCGCGGCGGCAAAGCCCTCCATACGGTCGAGATTGCCGGTGCCGGTAATGTTGAACATGGCGACGCCGACGGTCTTAAACTTACCGCGGCGCAGCGATCGACCGGCAAAATTGGGGCGATACCCCAGCTCGCGCATGGCGGCACGCACGCGTTCCTTGGTCTCGGGGCGCACGCTGGGCGAATCGTGCACGGTGCGCGAGACCGTCTGCTCCGAGACGCCCGCGAGGCGCGCTACGTCTTTGACGGATACCGATTTTTTAACAGCGGCCATAGGTCGATCTTTCTATGTCAACGATGCCATTGGTGGCACCTTGCGCAGTCATTTTTAACGCCTTCAAGTATATCCAACGCCTCCCCCACCATACGCTCACCACCCAAAACCTACCGTTCACCGACATTTTTGCTTCCCCGAACGGCTTTTGTCGCCCAAATGTTAACGTTGCCATTGTGCAAACACAGAGCCACCGGGCGGCTCAAACGTTTACGCGCAAGGAATCGACGGTCCACAGGCACAGGGGCCATCGGTTCGCGTCTTATTTTGTGTCGCAAAATGGCAACGTCAACATTTTGGCAACCGAACGCCAAAAGCTACCATCGTTGTTAACCCACCGACTCTTAGGAGCATTGCATGGAGCAACTTATCGCCATCATCGAAAAGGGCCAGCCCTTTTTCAACGCGATCGCCCGCAACAAGTACCTCAAGGCGATTCGCGACGGCTTTATCTCCGTCATCCCCATCATCATCTTCTCGTCCATCTTCTGCCTGGTAGCCTCGGTCCCCAACATCTGGGGTTTCTACTGGCCCGATGACATCAACAACGCCCTGTGGAAGTGCTACAACTACTCCATGGGCATCCTGGCCATCGCCTGCGCCGCCACCACGGCCAAGCACTTCGCCGACGCCCAGAACCGCGATCTGCCCAAGAATAACCAGATCAACTTTATCTCGTGCATGTGCGCGGCCATCATCGGCTTCTTGCTCCTTTCGAGCGACACGATCGCCACGGACGCCGCCAGCGGCTTCAACACCACCTACCTTGGTTCCAAGGGCCTGTTGACCGCCTTCATCGCTGCGTTTGTGACCGGCATCATCTACAAGTTCTTTATCAAGCGTAACATCACCGTCAAGATGCCCGAGCAGGTTCCGCCCAACATCTCGCAGACCTTTAAGGACATCATCCCCTTCTCCGTCTGCATCACCGTCTTTTGGGTCTTTGACATCGTCTTCCGCGCTGCCTTTGGCTTCTGCTTTGCCCAGGGCGTCATCCAGGTGTTCCAGCCCCTGTTCACCGCTGCCGACGGCTACATCGGCCTTGCTGTGATCTACGGCGCCATGAGCCTCTTCTGGTTCGTGGGCGTCCACGGCCCCTCGATCGTCGAGCCCGCCATCGCCGCCGCCCTCGTTGCCAACATGACCGACAACCTGGCTGCGTTCCAGGCCGGCCAGCACGCTTCCGCTGTCCTGACCCAGGGTGCCCAGTACTTCGTCGTCTGCATGGGCGGCACCGGCGCCACGCTTGTCCTGGTCTTTATGTTCTGCTTCCTGGCCAAGTCCCAGGAGATGCGCGCCGTCGGTAAGGCCGCCATCGTTCCCGTGTGCTTTGCCGTTAACGAGCCGCTGCTGTTCGCCGCGCCCATCGTGCTCAACCCCGTCTTCTTTGTCCCGTTTGTCTTTGCCCCGATCGCCAACATCTGGATCCTCAAGATCTTTATCGACTTCTTGGGCATGAACGGCTTTATGTACACCCTGCCCTGGACCGTCCCCGGCCCCATCGGCACCATCATGGGCCTGGGCTTCCAGCCGCTCGCCTTTGTGATGCTCGCCCTTATCCTGGTCGTCGACTTTGCCCTGTACTACCCGTTCTTCCGTGCCTATGACGCCCAGAAGTGCACCGAGGAGGCCGAGATCTCCCAGGAGGAGCTCGCCGCCAAGAACGCTGAGAAGGCCGCCAAGCTCAACGACGCCTTCCAGGGCAAGGCTGACGCCAAGAGCGTTGCCGCCGGCGCTGCTGCCGAGGCCGTGAAGGCCGACGCCCCCGCCGCTTCCGCAGCGCCCGCCACCGAGGCTGCGACCGCCAGCGACCTCAACGGCAAGCGCGTGCTCGTGCTCTGCCAGGGCGGCGGAACCTCGGGCCTGCTCGCCAACGCGCTGGCCAAGGCCGCCAAGGAGCGCGGCATTAACCTCGAGACCGCTGCCGAGGCCTATGGCAACCACGTGGACATGCTCCCCGACTTTGACCTGGTCGTCCTGGCCCCGCAGGCCGCAAGCTACCTGGCCGACCTGCAGAAGGACTGTGAGCGCGTGGGCAACAAGTGCGTCGCCTGCCGTGGCAAGCAGTACATCGAGCTCTCCCAGAACGGCGACAAGTCTCTCGCCTTCGTGAGTGAGCAACTTTCGAAGTAAGTAACGCCCAGGGCCAGCCGACCATCCAAGACCGGCTGGCCCTTCGATTTAGACGATTGGATCATCATGTCCGTTAATCCTGCTAGCGTCACCAACCCGCCCGCGCAGTTTCCCGAGGACTTTGTCTTTGGCGGCGCCACCGCTGCCTACCAGGTAGAGGGCGAGACCCGCACCCACGGTAAGGGCAAGGTTGCCTGGGACGACTTTCTGGAGGCCCAGGGGCGCTTCTCCCCCGATCCCGCTTCGGACTTCTACAACCAGTACCCCGTCGACCTGGAGCTGTGCGAGGAGTTCGGCATCAACGGCATTCGTCTCTCCATCGCCTGGAGCCGCATCTTCCCCAACGGCACCGGCGAAATCAACCCCGAGGGCGTCCAGTTCTACCACGATCTCTTCGCCGAGTGCCACAAGCACCACGTTGAGCCGTTTGTCACGCTGCATCACTTCGATACGCCGCTTCCCCTCTTTGAGAAGGGCGACTTCCTCAACCGCGAGACCATCGACGCCTTTGTGGACTTTGCCACCTTCTGCTTTAAGGAGTACGCCGACCAGGTGACCTACTGGTTCACCTTTAACGAGATCTGGGCCGACGCCTCCAACACCTACATCGAGGGCACCTTCCCCGG
>CAMQPJ010000149.1 GCA_947003675.1 uncultured Collinsella sp.
GCCACGCGCTCGCCCCAGCCGCCGTCCAAGATGCCGTCCTCGAGGGTGACGACAACGCGATGCTCGGCGGCAAGGCTGTCGAGGAACTCGCGGTCGAGCTCGGTTGCAAAGCGCGGGTTGACGAGCGTGGCTTCGATGCCGTACTCGGCAGCCAAGCGGTTTGCCACGAGCTCGCCCAGCTCAAAGAAATCGCCAAGCGCGAGCACGGCAACGTCGCGGCCCTGACGCACCACGTTGTAGCGCGCGATGTCGTAATCGGTGTCCTCGGCAGGCGCCAAATCGGGGCGGCTTACCAGGCCGATGCCCGGTACACGGATCGCCACAGGATGCTCGCGATGGTCGAGCGACCAGCTCAACATGGACAGATATTCCTCCATGCAGGCCGGCGCTAGGTAGCACATGTTGGGAAGAGCGCCCAGCATGGAAATATCGAAGAACGAAAGGTGCGTCTCGGACGTGGTGCCAAAGATTGACGCACCAAACACCAGGATGGTTGCGGGGGCATCGTTGAGGCACAGGTCGTGCCACAGCTCGTCGTAGGCGCGCTGCAAAAACGTGCCGTACACACCAAAGACTGGCTTGGCGCCCGAGCGCGCAAGCGCGGTGGCAAAGGTCACGGCGTGTTCCTCGGCAATGCCCACATCGACGAACTGTTTGCCGGCGGCAGCGCGAAGTTCGGGTGTAAAGCCCATGATGTAGGGCGTGGCGGCCGTGATGCCCACGACCTGCGGATCGCGCTCGATGGCGGCGCTGAGCACCTCGCCCGTAATATCAGCATAGGTGCGCGGTGCGGGCTCGCTCGGATGGCCCGGGCAGAGCTTGCGCCCGGTCGCCATGTCAAAGGGGCCTACGTGGTGCCAGCGCTCGGGGTCGTTTTGGGCTGGCTCAAAGCCCTTGCCCTTGGCGGTCGAGACGTGGAGCACGATGGGGTGGTCGATGTCGCGCAGCTCCTGCAGCGTGTCGACGAGGGCCAACGCATCGTTACCGGCGTCCAGATAGCGGTAGTCGAGCCCCATCGCGCGGAAAACGTTGCGCTCACAGGTGCCGTTGCTGGCGCGCAGCTCGGCCAGATTGCGATACAGGCCACCGTGGTTTTCGGCAATGGACTGGTCGTTATCGTTGACGATGATGATCAGGTTGCTGTCGAGATCGGCGGCATTGTTGAAGCCCTCAAACGCCAGGCCGCCCGAAAGCGAGCCGTCGCCAATGATGGCGATGACGTTGTATGCATCGCCCGCCAGGTCACGAGCGTGCGCCAGGCCGCAGCCCAGGCTCACCGACGTGGAGGTATGGCCCATGGCGAACAGGTCGTGCTCGGACTCGTCGGGATTGGCAAAGCCAGAAGCCTCACCATAACGCTCCGGATCGATATAAGTGTACGCGCGCCCGGTCAGCGCCTTGTGGGCGTAGGTCTGGTGCGAAACGTCAAAGACAATCTTGTCGATGGGGGAGTTAAACACGCGATGGAGCGCGACCGTGAGCTCAACGACGCCTAGGTTGGGGGCAACGTGTCCGCCGACAGCGGCGGAGCTTTCGAGGATTGCCTGGCGGATCTCGCTGCAGAGCTGCGGGAGCTCGGCGCGATTAAGAGCCTTGACGTCCTCAGGCGTTGTCGTTTGCGTAAGCAGCATCGTTGTGGGTTACTCCATGCGAATCGAGCGCCGGCGCTCCCTCGGCCGGCACAATTGCACAAAACAGTCTCGCACATTTTGGCGTTTGATATGTGACGGCGGCGCGGTAATTCGCCAACTGGCGGGGCAAAACGTTTTGTCCGATGCCATACTGATGTGTTCCATGATGTTTTTATCGATTGTGCACAGGCCGTGGCTTGTCGCCGTGAGTCGCTGGAAGGAGGCAGCATGTCCGATGTCATTCGTGCCGAGAAAATCGCGCACGAGGTCGACTATGCCGCCCGCCAGCTGGCCCAGGCGGGCCGCTTGGACCTGACGCGCGAGTTTATCCAGCATGGCGATGTGACGGTGTATACGCATGTGACCTCGGTGGCGCGGGCGAGCTTGTCCTTTGCTGAGCGCCTGGGCCGCGTCGGTGTCTCGGTCGACCGCGCCTCGTTGCTGCGCGGGGCCCTGCTGCACGATTACTTTCTCTATGACTGGCACGATCCCGACCCAAGCCATCGGCTGCATGGCTTTCGCCACCCGTTTTTTGCCCTGGCACGTGCGGAGGAAGATTTTGAGCTGACGCCGCGCGAGCGGAATATTATCGTGCGCCATATGTTTCCGCTGGTGCCGGTGCCGCCGACGTGTCGTGAGGCTTGGATTGTGTGCCTGGCGGATAAATGGTGTGCGCTGCGCGAGACGGTCGCCGGCCGCCTGCCGCGCAAGGACGAGGCGGACGATTCGAACGAGGGCTCGAGTGACGGCTCGAGCAAAGATTCGAGTGAGAAGAGGAGAGGATAGACGGTGGGGACCGCGATCGACATGGCATTTGACGGCGCGACGCTTGCCGCCTGTCCGCTTTCGGCGCTGGTGCTCTCGTTCGCCTTCTACGGTTTCTGCGGCTGGGCATGGGAATCGACAGTCTGCGCCATGCTCAACCACGGGCGCTTTGCCAACAGCGGCTTTTTGCTGGGACCGTGCTGCCCCATCTATGGCGCGGGCGGCATTGCCTGCTGGCTGCTGTTGCGCGGAATTCCTGACGCGTCGAGCCAGTTTGTCGCGGCAGCGCTCGTATGCAGCGTGATTGAGTACAGCGTGGGCGTGCTGCTGGAAAAAACGACAGGCGCTCGCTTTTGGGACTATTCGCACCTGCCGTTTAACCTGCACGGACGTATCTGCCTGTACTGGGCATGCGCGTTTGGCCTGGGTGCGTTGTGCATTTGTCGCGTGGTGGAGCCGGCGGTGTTGGGTCTGCTTGCCCATCTGCCGGTGCTGATTGTGCGGCTGTCCGCCTTTATCGTCGCGGTCGCGATGATGGTCGACGCGGTGTGCTCGTTGGCGAGCTGGCGGCGTCTGTCCGATCAGTTGGAGCGCGTCCGGGCCGACCTTGCCGACCGCATCAACGAGTCGCTTGCCGATGCGTCCGACTCAATGCTCGAACGTATTCCCGATTCGGCGATCGACTCGGTGGCGCAGACGCATATCCGCGGTCGCGCCGTTAACGCGTGGCTGGCCGAGCTGGGTGACGCCGCGCTTGATGCCCTGCGTGAGAAGGCTTCGATGCCGACGTTTATCTCGGATGGTGCTCGCGGCCTGGCGCTCGCTGCCCGCCGCGTGGCCGATGCCGCGCCGAGCATGCCGCGTCCGTCGCTCAGTCGTCGCCTTGCCGGCAAGCGCATAAGCCGTCCGGTGCCGAGCGTGTCACTCAGCCGCCGCGACCTACGCTTCTTTAACGCCTTCCCGCGTCTGCGCATCAATCGCTACGAGGGCGTCATCCGAGCTACCGACCTCCGCGACCGAGCCCGCGAGCTGTTCCGGCGCTAGCCAGAGCGGGGCCAAGCGCGCCCTTCTCGTTCGCACGTTTCCCGTTCGTTTCGCGCCCGTTGCCGCGCCGTTTCCAAGATTGCGGCACCGTTTCCATTCGACAACGCAGCGTTTAACAACGCCGTATCTGGTCTACACCAGTTGCCCCTCGGCCGCATTATGGGCGCCGACAACGTTCATGCGATCAAGGGGGAGCGAATGTACGATACGGGATCGACAACGTTTATGCTCATCTGCACCATGCTCGTGTTTTTAATGACACCGGGTCTGGCGTTTTTCTATGGCGGCCTGTCCAGGCGCAAAAATGTCATCAACACCATGCTCATGTGCTTTGGCGCCATTGGTCTGGTTGGTGTGCTGTGGATTGTTGCCGGCTGGTCGCTGGCCTACGGCGGTGACGGTTCCAGCCCGTTTATTGGAGGCCTTGACCAGCTGCTGTGCCTGCCGGTGCTCGGCCAGGTGCTGCAAGCGGCCGAGGGCACCGCGTCGGACGGCGCCGTCTACCCGGAGATTATCAACATCGCCTTCCAGATGGCGTTTGCCATGATCACGGCCGCTATCGTCACGGGTAGCCTGGCAGGTCGCGTTAAGTTTGGCGCTATGGCGGCCTTTCTGGGCATTTGGCTGCTCGTGGTCTATGCGCCGCTCGCCCACATGGTCTGGGGCGGCGAGGGCTCCTTTATCGGCGACATCATCGGCGCACTCGACTTTGCCGGCGGCGACGTGGTACACATTTCGTCCGGTCTTACCGGCCTGATCCTCTGCTTAATGCTCGGCCGTCGTCGCGGCTTTGGCATGGTGAGCTATCGCCCGCATAACGTGCCGTTTGTGGCGTTGGGCGCCGGCCTGCTTTGGTTTGGCTGGTTTGGCTTTAACGGCGGCAGCGAGTT
>CAMQPJ010000150.1 GCA_947003675.1 uncultured Collinsella sp.
CAGGACACGTCGCTCACCTGCGCCCCCGGTACGGCCGAGCGCGTGGACGCGATTGTCGCCAAGCTGATCGAGGATGCGCACGACCGCGCTTTGCAGATTCTGAAGGAGAACAAGTTTAAGCTCCACGAGCTGGCTCGTTATCTGTATAAGAAGGAGACCATCACGGGCGAGGAGTTCATGAACCTCCTCACGCGCGAGAATCCGCTGATGCCCAAGCAGCAGTAAAGCCGCGGCCGAGCCAGTAAACGCCGACGCCCCATTTGAGCAGCTTTCTCAAATGGGGCGTTTTGCTTGAGAGGGATGGAAATGAAGATCGTGGTGAGCGCCTGCTTGATGGGCGAGAGCTGCAAGTATAACGGGCTCGACAACTACCATCGCGAGTTGGTCGAGGCCTGCGAGCGTACAGGGACCGAGGTCCTCTTGGTGTGCCCTGAGGTCTTTGGGGGCCTGCCCACGCCGCGCAAGCCGTCCGAGATTGTGAACGGAGAGGTTCGTACCTGCGAGGGCATATCGGTCGATCGCGAATTTCGCCTGGGTGCCCAACGAGCGCTCGATATGTGCGAGCAGGCGGGCGGGCCGGAAGAGATCGCCGCGTGCATCCTGCAGGACCGTAGTCCCTCGTGCGGCGCGGGTCGCATCTACGACGGAACATTCAGCGGCACCCTTACGGCGGGCAACGGCGTCTTCGTTGATTTACTGCTCCGCCACGGTTATCGCGTGATCCCGGCTAGCGAGTTCGACCCCAGCATGCTGGAGCAATAAAAAACCACCACAAAGGTGCTGCTCCCTTGTGGTGGTTTTGGCCTGGGTCTAGAGCGTGTGGCCGTAGGCGTTGGCGGCCTTGATGGCGGCGGCGAGTTTTTCGTCGGTGAAGGGCTCCGGGTTGCCTTGCTTCCACTCGTTGGTGGCGTGCGCGTGCTCGCACAGGGCAGGGATATCGGTCTCGGAAAGCCCGACCTGCTCAAGCGTTACGGGCAGCCCCATCTGCTTGTTGAAGTCAGCATAGCGCTTAAGGTTCTCGGTGTCGCCCGTGTAGGCGAACAACACCAGCACGCCCAGGCTTACGACTTCGCCGTGCAGGTAGGTGCCCTCACGCGGAATGCTGCAGGTGGCGTTGTAGAACGCGTGCGCCACGCTCGAGTTGTAGTAGTAATCGTTCTGGTTGGTCAGGTTCGAGACATAGCCCGTGTTGACCACGATGTCGAGCGCGATCTGCTTGACGGCCTCGCTCGACAGATTCTGACGAACGTCCTCAAGACCCTGAACACCGTAGGTAAACAGCGGCTCGGAACAGGTGTGGGCAAGAGCCAGGCCAAGGCCGGCGGTGTGCTCCAGGTCGCCGGCGCTCGTGGCGTACTCGACTTCGGGCTGCTTGGACAGGGCGTCGCCCACGCCGGCCCAGAAGTACTCCGCCGGAGCCTCGGCGATGATCTTGGGATTGATGAAGATGTGCGCCGGTCGGTTGGGGTACGAATAGCCCTCGAGCGATCCATCGTCGTTGTAGACGACGGCAATGGCGGTCGCGGCGGAACAGTTAGAGCAAATCGTCGGCACCGTAAAGACAATCTTCTTGAGCTCGATTGCCGCTGTCTTGACGGTGTCGAGTGCCTTGCCGCCGCCACAGGCGATAAGCACGTCTGCCTGCTGGCAAGCGGGGGAGTTCACGACCTTGGCGATATTGGCGCGCGTACTGTTGGTGCCGTAGACGCGCGTCTCCAGAATCTCGACGTCGGTACCTTCAAGCGCCGCCTCGATGCCCGGCAGCGCCGCAGCTAGGGCTCGCTTGCCACCAATGATGGCGACTTTCTTCGCGCCGTACTCCGCCAGTGCGGCGGGCAGCTCAGTAAAGCAATCCTCGCCGACGGTGTAGTCGCTCATTCCGATTGTGCGCATGGCAGCCTTCTTTCGTTAGTTAAAGTGCTTTCAGGTATTTTGCTCCTAGAGAAGGCTAACGACCACGAGAAATTTCTTACGTATGAAACCAGTGTTGAGGGTTTTTCGCCGGCGCGGAACGTGCTAGCATACTCCGCATAAGCGTTGATGGGGACGAGTAGTCGGCCGTCCGCATGCCACAGAGAGCGGGGAGCGCTGAGAACCCGTGCATGCGACCGATGAAAATCACCCCGGAGCTGCGGTCCCAACGGACGTGCCGCGCAGGCACGTCTTAGTAGATATCGCCGAGATGGTCGTCGATACAGGCCAGCCGAGTAACGGATGCGAGCGCGCGAATACGCGGGCGAGGGCATCTAAGCTGGGTGGTTAAACGAAGAGCTTTTGCGGGCATACAGCCCGTTTTTGTGGCGCTTCGTCCCAGCTTGTAGGGACGGGCGCTTTTTTGGTGCCCAACGGGCGTGCGCGCCCACGACATGAAAGGGGTACCGTGGCAAACGAGTACAAGCAGACGATGAATCTGCCCAAAACCGGTTTTCCCATGCGTGCCGGTCTTTCCAAGTCCGAGCCCAAGCGACTCAAGGACTGGCAGGACAACAAGGTCTACGAGCAAGTTCTAAAGAAGAACGAGGGTCACAAGAAGTTCGTGCTGCACGACGGTCCTCCGTACGCCAACGGCCCGATCCACATCGGCCACGCCATGAACAAGATCTCCAAGGACATGATCAACCGTTACTGGATGATGCAGGGCTGCGAAGTTCCCTATGTCCCCGGTTGGGACTGCCACGGTCAGCCGATTGAGCATAAGGTCGAGGAGAAGCTCGGCACCGAGAAGTTCAACCAGACCTCCACGGCTAAGATCCGCGAGCTTTGCAATAAGTTCGCTGTCGAGAACATCGAGTTGCAGAAGGCCGGCTTCCGTCGCCTTGGCGTGCTTGGCGACTGGGACAACCCGTATCTGACGCTCTATCACCAGCATGACGCCGCCGACATCGAGGTCTTCAAGGCCATGTTCGACAAGGGCATGATCTATCGTGGTCACAAGCCCGTTCACTGGTGCAAGCACTGCCACACCGCGCTCGCCGAGGCCGAGATTGAGTACTCCGACGAGACGAGCCCCTCCATCTTCGTGCGCTTCGAGATGACCTCCAAGCCCGCCGGCCTCGAGAACTTCGACGGCCCGGTCGACTTTATTATCTGGACGACCACGCCGTGGACCATCCCCTCCGCCCAGGCAGTTTCCCTCAAGCCCGGCGCCGCCTATGTCGCCGTTGAGCACGAAGGTCGTGCCGAGGTCATGCTCGAGGACCTGGCTCCCAAGTGCTGCGAGGAGTTTGGCTGGGAGTACACCCCGGTCATGGTCGACGGTAAGCCCTACGTGGTTCCTGCCGAGACCTTCCACCACATCCACTACAAGCAGCCGATCTTTGACGGTGTTGAGGGCGTGGCGCTGCTGGCCGATTACGTCGGTGTCGACGACGGTACCGGTATCGTCCACAACTCGCCCGGCCACGGCGTCGACGACTACTTTGCCTGCCTCAAGGAGGGCATCACCGACATCTGCATGCCGGTCGATGACGACGGCAAGTTCTACACCGGCGAGGAGTTTGGTACCGGCGGCCCCTTCAGCGGCATGGACACCGATGAGGCAAACCCGCACATTATCGAGTTCCTGCGCGAGCGCGGCACCCTGGTCCTCGAGAAGAAGATCACGCACAGTTATCCGCACTGCTGGCGCTGCAAGCATCCGGTGCTCTTCCGTGCTACCGACCAGTGGTTTGTCTCGATGGACAAGACCGGTTTACGTGAGCAGGCTGGCAAAGAGGTTCGCGAGAACGTCAAGTGGTATCCGGCCCACGCGGCCAACCGCATCGGTGCCATGGTCGAGCAGCGTCCCGACTGGTGCATCAGCCGCCAGCGCAACTGGGGCGTGCCCATCCCGAGCTACACCTGCGCCGACTGCGGCGAGAAGGTCATGAACGACGCCACGCTCGACGCCGTCATCAAGCTCTTCCACGAGAAGGGCTCCGACGCCTGGTTCACCGACGCTCCCGAGAGCTACCTGGGCGAGGCCTGCGTCTGCCCCAAGTGCGGCGGCCATCACCTCAAGGCCGATAAGGACATCCTCGACGTGTGGTGGGATTCCGGCGTCTCCTGGAAGGCCGTCTGCGAGTACCGTCCCGAGCTGGAGTATCCGGCGGATGTGTACCTCGAGGGCTCCGACCAGCACCGCGGTTGGTTCCAGAGCTCGTTGCTCACCTCGGTGGGAGCCAATGGTCACGCCCCGTACAAGGCGGTCGTCTCGCAAGGCTTCACCCTCGACGGCCAGGGCCGCAAGATGTCCAAGTCGCTCGGCAACGTCATCGACCCCAACAAGGTCTGCGACGAGATGGG
>CAMQPJ010000151.1 GCA_947003675.1 uncultured Collinsella sp.
ACGTCATTCATCCGGGTCAGGGAGTCTGCACCGTCGTCGGTTTTAGGGACGACACGCCGCAGCCCATGCTGTTGCTCGAGACCAAGCAGGGACATGCGCAGACGATTCTCATGTACCCCGTGGCGCAGGCCGACCGTTTGCATGCCGCCATCTCCCAGCAAGATGCCGAACACCTGCTGAGCCACTACGACGAGTTGGAGTGCGACACCTTTACCGAGCGCAACAGCTCGCTGGAGGAGACGCACTTTAAGCAGCAGCTCAAGCTGGGTGCGCCCGAGACGGTCCGCGTGGCGAAAACCATGATGCACCGTATTCGCCAGGCCGAGGAAGCAGATAAAAAGCCAAGCTCTTACTACATGCGCGTACTCAAGGAAGCCAAGCGCCGCTCCATCGAGGAGTTCGCCGTGGCCCTGGGCGTCACCGAGGAGGACGCCGAAGCCCGCCTAGCCCAAGCCGCCCTCAACTAACCCATCCGCACCAAAAACCACCACAAAGGGGACAGGCACCTTTGTGGTGGTTTTCTTGTTCTAGTAGTATTCATTCTTATCGATACCCACGAGCAAAAGGAGTCCCTTATGGCAGAGCCGCTTACCGCCGGAATCACCCGCGACCGCGCGTTCGAACTGCTCAACGAGCACAACAAGGACCCGTTCCACATCACCCATGGCGAGACGGTCGAGGGCACTATGCGCTACTTTGCGCGCGAGTTCGACCCCGAGAACGAGGAGTTTTGGGGCATCGTCGGTCTGCTGCACGACTTGGATTGGGAGGAGCATGAGGATGACCCCATGAACCACACCATCTATGCCGCCGAGATTCTTGAGGGCGAAGGTGCGTCTCCCGAGCTTATCCGTGCCATCCAGACGCACACGTCGGACTTCAACTCTTCGCTGCCCAAGCCCGAGCTGCAAATGGAAAAGATCCTGTTTGCCTGCGATGAGCTCACCGGCCTGATCGGCGCCGCCGTCATCATGCGCCCGAGCAAGAGCGTCATGGACTTTACGGCCAAGTCGCTCAAGAAGAAGTTCAAGGACAAGCGCTTTGCCGCCGGCTGCTCGCGCGACGTGATTTCGCAGGGTGCCGAGATGCTGGGCTGGGAGCTTCCCGAACTCTTCGACCGCACCATCGCGGCCATGCAGTCCTTCGCGCCCGACCGCGACACCTTCCAGGCCTAACCGCTCACGCCACCTAAAACCACCGCAAAGGCGCCTGTCCCCTTTGTGGTGGTTTTCGTTTATACGGAGTTTAGGGACGGACCTGGCCGGTGCCGCGGAGCTTGTATTTGTAGGTGGTGAGGGCCTCGGCGGCAAAGGGGCCGCGGGCGTGGAGCTTTTGGGTCGAGATGCCGATCTCGGCACCCAGCCCAAACTCGCCGCCGTCAGTGAAGCGCGTGCTGGCGTTGGCATACACAGCCGAGGCATCGACCGCATCCAGGAAGCGCTCGCAGGCATCCTCGTCCTCGGCAACGATGGCCTCGGAGTGCATGGTGCCGTAGCGGTTGATGTGTGCGATGGCCTCGTCCTCGTTCGCCACGACCTTCACGCTCATCTCGAGTGCCAGGTACTCACGGCCCCAATCCTCCTCAGTCGCGGCAACATAGTCGTCGCCCTCGGCAAGCCCAGCGTCAGCGCATGCAGCGCACGTGGCCTCGTCACCGTGAATCAGCACGCCGTGGTCGTGCAACACGGCAACGACTGCGGGCAGGAAGCGATCAGCAACGGCACGGTCGACCAGCAGCGACTCGGCAGCATTGCACACGCCCACTCGCTGGGTCTTGGCATTGACGATAATGTTGAGCGCCTTGTCAAAGTCGGCGGATTCATGCACGTAGATATGACAGTTGCCCGTGCCCGTCTCGATCACCGGCACAAGCGACTCGCGCACGCAGCGCTGAATCAGGCCCGCACCGCCACGCGGAATAAGCACGTCGACGATGCCGCGGAGCTTCATGAGCTCGCCGGTGGCCTCGCGGTCGGTAGACTCGATCATCGAGATAGCCTCGCGCGGGAAACCCTTGGCCTCGAGCGCATCGGCCAGCAGCTCGGCAATCATGGCGCACGAGTGATAGGCCAGCGAACCGCCGCGCAGAATGCAGGCGTTTCCGGTGCGGATGCAGATGCCCGCGGCGTCGGCCGTCACGTTGGGGCGCGCCTCGTAGACCATGGCGACCAAACCCAGCGGCACGCTCACGCGGGTGAGGTCCACGCCACTTGCAAGCACGCGATGGTCGAGCACGCGGCCGACAGGATCGGGCAGCTCGGCGAGCTTCTCCAGGCCGGCGGCCATGCCCTCGACGCGCTCGGGCGTCAGCAACAGGCGATCGAGGAGCCCCGCCGAGGTCCCCGCATCGCGCGCGGCGGACATATCGAGCTCGTTGGCGGCGACGATGGAGTCGACACCGTTGCGCAGTGATGCGGCCATGGCGCGCACGGCCTCCTGGCGCTGCTCATCGCTCGCCGTGGCAAGCGAGGCCGACGCTGCCTTGGCGGCAACGGCAAGATCGTGGACATACGTGGCTATATCGACCGACATGGGCGGCCCTTTCTCCTAGAAGTTTGCAACCATGGTAGCCGATTTGCGCATGGCCTCGCCCGCGGCGGTAGAATTGGTCAACCCGAAACACCGCAACGAACGGAAGTACCGCATGGCCCTCATCACTTCGTACCACGTCCCCGGCCTCTACGTCGAGGACCACAGCATCGACGTCCCCCTTGACTGGCGCGGCCTGGAGCCGGTGCTGTTGGCCGTCGGCAGCACCATGCGCCGCGGCGCCATGCCGGCGCCCATCGCCGGCGCGCCCGAGAGCATCAAGCTTTTCTACCGCGTGGTTTGCGCACCCGACCGCATTAACGACGATCTGCCGCTGCTCCTGTTTTTGCAGGGCGGCCCCGGCGGCGAGAGCCCGCGTCCGCTCTCGCCCACGAGCGACGGTTGGATTGAGGAAGCCGTCAAGCACTTCCGCGTGGTCCTCCCCGACCAGCGCGGCACCGGACGCAGTAGCTGCGTGGACGGGCGCACGATCGCGGCTCTAGGCGAGCGCGCGACGGCGGCCGGCTCCGATGCCGCACGCGCGCAGGCGGACTTCCTCAAGCGCCACCTCGCCAGCTCCATCGTGCGCGATTTTGAGTACCTGCGCCTGGTGGGCTTTGGCGGCAAGCCGTGGGTCACGCTCGGCCAAAGCTACGGCGGCTTTTTGACGCTGAGCTATCTGTCGCTCTTCCTCGAGGGCGTGGCGGCGAGCTTTACCTGCGGCGGCATCCCCCACGTCCCGGCGAGCGCCAACGAGGTCTACGCGCACACCTTCCCGCGCATGGCCGCCAAGACGCGGCAGTATTACGACCGCTACCCCGCCGACGTCGAGCGTGTGGCGGTTCTTGCCGATGCGCTTGAGGAGCAGAAGCCCGTGCTGCCCGACGGCTCGCCAATGACGGTGGAGCGTCTACAGCTTATGGGCAGCGACTTTGGCATGAAGCCGAGCTTTGAGCGCATGCATTGGATCATCGATCACGCTTTTGTTAACGGCGACGGCACGCTGAGCTGCGGTGCCTCAGTATCCGATAGCTTTTTGATGCGTGCCTTCGAACGCACCAACACGCGCACGAATCCGCTGTACTGGACGCTTCAGGAGTTCATCTACGCCGACGGCGACACCATGCCCATTCGCTGGGCCGCGGCAGAAGAGAAAGCTCATCGTGCCGAGTTCGACACACTCGCGCGCCCGCTCATGTTTACAGGAGAGGCCATGTTCCCGTGGATGTTCGAGCAGATGCCCGAACTTAAGCCCTTCAAGCCCGCGATGGACCTGCTGATGGAAGACACCAGCTGGGACAAAATCTACGACCCGCAGCGCCTAGCATGCAACGAGGTGCCACTCCAGGCCGCGGTGTATTTCGACGACATGTACGTCGATTCGGGTATGCAGCTCGACACGCTCAGCCGCGTGGGCAACTCGCATGCCTGGGTAACGAACGAGTTCGAGCACGACGGCCTGCACGGCAGTGTGGTATTCAAGCACCTCTTCGACGAAGCCCTCAACCGCGGAGACCTGCGCCGAATCTTCTAGCAAAGGAGTGTCCCCACCTGCCGGCACAATAGGAACGTCCCCAAGTGCCAGGTTCATGAAGTCATTGCAGAAAGAGGACGGAAAGCGAAAACGCCCCTAAGCGAGTGGCTTTGTATCGTAGGTCGAACAAAAGAAGCGAGCGCCGCCCAGAGCGAACAAGTTGGCATGAAAAAGG
>CAMQPJ010000152.1 GCA_947003675.1 uncultured Collinsella sp.
GCGCCATCTGCGAGGACGTGCTGCAGCAGACGATGTTCGACCTCCCCAGCGAGGAGGGCGTTGCCAAGGTTGTCGTAACCGAAGCCTCCGTAAAGGGCGAAGAGCAGCCACAGCGCATCTACGGCTAGACCTGCCTAAAACGTGTTTGCAAATAGCCTTCGACCACCCGCGGTCGGAGGCTATTTTATATATGCGCAATAACCCCAACTACCTGTGTTATTCTGTGTGTTTGTTTAAGCCTCAGCGAAGTCATTCAGACTGAAGTAATCGATACCTAAGGGGAGGAATGTAGGCCCTGGCGGGCCTACATTCCTCCCCGGCGGGACAGGGAGAGATATATGGAAGAAATGCCCAAGAACTACGATCCGTCGACCAACGAGCCGGCGATCCTGCAGAAGTGGCTTGACGGTGGCTACTATAAGCGCCGTGAGGGCGTGGGCGATTGCACCGTCACCATTCCGCCTCCCAACGTGACCGGTAAGCTCCACATGGGCCACGCCACCGATGACTCCATCCAGGATGCCATCATCCGTATGGCCCGCATGCGCGGCAAGTCCACGCGCTGGGTGCTGGGCACCGACCACGCCGGTATCGCTACGCAGACCAAGGTCGACAAGAAGCTCAAGAGCGAGGGCATTAGCCGCCTGGAGATCGGTCGCGACAAGTTTGTCGACGCTTGCTGGGATTGGACCCACGAGTACGGCGGCATCATCGTCGAGCAGATCAAGCGTATGGGCTGCTCCGTCGACTTCGACAACGAGCGCTTCACCATGGACGAGGACTATGCCCAGGCCGTGCGCAAGGTCTTCTGCGACTGGTACCACGACGGTCTGATTTACCGCGGCAAGCGCATCGTCAACTGGTGCCCCAACTGCACCACCGCCATCTCGGACGACGAGGCCGAGTACAAGGACGAGAAGGGCCACCTGTGGCACCTGCGCTACCCGCTGACTGAGCCGGTCAACGGCCAGGACTACATCGTCGTTGCCACCACGCGCCCCGAGACCATGCTCGGCGACACGGGCGTTGCAGTCTCTCCTAAGGATCCCGAGAAGGCCGCCTTCGTGGGTAAGACCGTTAAGCTCCCCATCGTCGACCGCGAGATCCCCATCTTTGAGGATTGGCATGTCGACGCCAACTTTGGCTCCGGCTTCGTTAAGGTCACCCCAGCCCACGACCCCAACGACTACGCCATGGGTCAGGCCCACGACCTGCCGCAGATCAACATCTTCGACGAGCACGCGGTGGTCGTCGAGGGCTACGGCGAGTTCACCGGCATGAACCGCGACGAGTGCCGCGAGGCCGTCATCAAGTGGTTCGAGGAGCACGACCTGCTCGATCACGTCGAGGACCTCGACCACTCCGTCATGCACTGCTACCGTTGCGACGCCGCCCTGGAGCCGTGGTTGTCTGAGCAGTGGTTCGTCGCCGTCGACAAGCTCAAGGGGCCGGCGCTCGACGCCGTCAACTCCGGCAAGGTCACCTTCCACCCCGCGCGCTGGACGCAGACCTACACCACCTGGATGGAGAACCTTAAGGACTGGTGCATCAGCCGCCAGCTGTGGTGGGGCCACCGCATTCCCGTGTTCTACTGCGAGGACTGCGGCTGGGAGGACGCCCTTACCGAGGACACCGACGTGTGCCCCAAGTGCGGCGGCCATCACGTGCATCAGGACGAGAACGTGCTGGACACTTGGTTCAGCTCGCAGCTGTGGACCTTTGCCACGCAGGGCTGGCCGCAAAAGCCGGAGCTGCTCGAGGGCCATCACCCCACGACGGCGCTGGTCACCGCGCGCGACATCATCGCGCTGTGGGTCGCCCGCATGGTCATGAGCTCGCTGTACTTCCTGGATGAGGTGCCGTTTAAGGACGTCGTCATCTACCCGACGATTCTGGCCAAGGACGGCAGCCGCATGTCCAAGTCCAAGGGCAACGGCGTTGACCCCATGGACCTCATTGGCATGTACGGCGCCGACGCCATGCGCTACAACCTGCTCACGCTGTGCACCAACAATCAGGACGTTAAGTTCGACGCGAACATCGACAAGAAGACCAAGAAGCTTATCGACAGCCCGCGTACCGACCAGGCCAAGTCGTTTGTAACCAAGATCTGGAACGCCAGCCGCTTCCTGCTCATGAACATGGAGGGCTACACGCCTGGTGAGCCCGTTGTGGAGACGCCGGCCGACGCCTGGATGTTCAGCCGCCTGGCCAAGGCCGTGAAGATGGTCACCGAGGGTATTGAGAACTACACCTTTGGCGACATGGCCCGCGGCGTGCAGCAGTTCTTCTGGAACGAGGTCTGCGACTGGTACGTCGAGGTCACCAAGGCCCGCCTGAAGGGCGAGGGCCGTCTGCAGGCGCAGCGCAACCTGATCTTTGTGCTCGACACCTCCATTCGCCTGATGCACCCGCTTATGCCGTTCGTTACCGAGGAGATCTGGGACAACATGCCGGCGAGCGTGCTCGACCTGGACGCCGAGGGCAAGCTGAACCGCGCCGAGGCGCTCATGATCGCCAAGTGGCCGGAGCCCGCCGACTACGCTAAGTACGTCGACGAGCCCGCCGAGCGTGCGTTTGAGCTGTGCCGCGCCGTCGTTTCCGCCGCCCGCGCCACGCGCTCGCGTTATCGCTTGAGCCCCAAGGCCGAGCTCGACGTGGTCGTGCGCGCCGGTGCCGAGGATATCGAGAAGCTCGAGAGCCTGCGTTCGACCATCGAGCCGCTGGCCAACACCGCCTCGTTAGTCATGGGTACCGACGTTGAGAAGCCGGCCGCCAGCATCGCCGTGGTCGATAGCGGCGTCGAGGTCTTTGTGGTGCTCGAGGGTAAGGTTGATCTTTCAGCCGAGAAGGCACGCCTGGAGAAGGAGATCGCCGCGGCGCAGAAGGAGCTCGCTGGCTGCGAGAAGACGCTGGCCAACGAGGGCTTTGTGGCCAAGGCCGCGCCCGCGGTGGTCCAGAAGAAGAGGGACCGTGCAGCTGAGCTCAAGGAGATCCTGGCGGCGCTGACTGCTCAGGTTGCTGACTTCTCGTAGGTCTAACTTGGGGCGCGTCCCGATGCTTTGCTCTCCGCTGCGGACAGTCCTGCGCAAGACGGACAGCACATTTAGTGCTGTCCTTTGCGTGCGGAACTTGCGGCGAGCAAAGCATCGGGCCGCTCCCAGTTCGTTTACGTGGCTGTTTGCAACTGGTTAGTTAGGGCCACTTGGTTGTGGCCTTGATCTTGCTGCAAAGCGGTATTTAGCTGATTTTTGAATGGGAGGGGTTCGTTGTTGATTCGGGCCTCTTTTTCTGTAATTGGAGACTTTGGGTTATGGCTAAGCGTTCTGGGTCGTATGTCGTTCCTTTCTCGTTTGAGTTGCTTTCGTTTGATGAGGCTGTTGGGCTGGCTGCTGATACGGGGCGGATTTCTGGGGATGCTGGTCCTCTGCTCGAGACGGTTGTCGATATGCTCGACGAGCTGGGACGTCCGGACGAGTATTTCGATTGCATTCAGGTCGCCGGTACCAATGGCAAGACTTCGACTACGCGTTTTTCGGCTGCCATTCTTCGTGGTGAGGGGCTCAAGACCGCGCTGTATACGTCGCCGCAGCTGGTGCGTTATCCCGAGCGCATGGAGGTTGACGGGCACGTTGTGAGCGACGAGGCCTTTGCCCGTGGCGTTTCGGCGGCTGTCGAGGCGGGGCGTCGCGTGAATGCGCGCCGTGTGGCGGCGGGGGAGCGTGCCTATTCCATCACGCCGTTTGATCTGCTGACGGCTGCCGCACTCGTAGTGTTTGCCGAGGCCGCGGTGGATGTTGCCGTGCTCGAGGTTGGCATGGGCGGGCGTTGGGACGCCACGAGTGCGACCAATCCCGTCGCCGTTGCCATTACGGGCATCGGGCTCGATCACACACGTATTTTGGGCGACACGCTCGAGGCCATTGCGGGGGAGAAGGCTGCGGTTATCAAACCCGGGCGCTTGGTTGTTTTGGGCGAGGGCACGCACGAGGCGAGCGTTCAGCGCGTGATGGATGCCCGTTGCCGCGAGTGCGGCATCGTGCCGCTCGTGGTGAGCCACGCCACGACGAAGGTGCCGGCGCATGTGGGCGACACGGTTGAGTTTAGCTGCACCACGCCTCGAGCCATCTATACGTCGAGTATGGTTAAGCCGGCGTATCAGCCGCAGAATGCAGCGTGCGCGATTATGCTTTGCGAGGGGTATCTGGGTCGCGAGCTCGACCACGATG
>CAMQPJ010000153.1 GCA_947003675.1 uncultured Collinsella sp.
TGCTTCTCGCACAGCTCGTAGAAGATCTCCTTCTTCTGGCACTGTTCGAGCATGCTGTAGGGCGCATAGGGCGCGATGACGTTCGAGGCAAGCTGGCCGGCGTCCTGGGCCTGCGCGGCAAGCGCGACGTAGTTGTCGCCGCAACCCATGAGAATAATCTTCTTATCAGGATTGGCCTGTGCGACGCCGTTAACGGTCTCGATCATGACCGGCATGGTATCGATATCCACGTTGGGCGTGTAGTCGATAATTTGGCTGCGATACGCGGGGCCGGTCTGGTACTTGCCAAAGACCAGGCTCTTAACCTGATACTCCTCGTAGAAAGCGCGCGCCACCGAATACGCGTTGATGTCGCCGCCGAGCAGCACGGGGATAAACTCGCGCTCTGTAAACTGCAATGCCATGGAAACTTCCTATCTAGAACTGCCCACACGAGGGGCGGTCTTTGTGCAACTGATTTATTCTAGCGTGCCGAGCCGCCGGCACCCAAAGCTCCACCGTATCTATGGCAATCGGCGTAATTATCCAGCACGAAGGCGGCGATCACCGGTGTACGACAACGGGCAATGAACCCACCGTTGTTGTAGGATTCAACATGTTGCCCGCCCCGTCGAAAGGTACACTGTGCCCCAGGCTCATCCGATCAACAACCCCATCATTGACGCCGCAAAGCGCGAACTTGCGGATCGTGCCCAGACGGCAGCTCCCCTACGCACCGCAAACGATGCTTACAAGGGGCCTGCCCGCATCGTCTCGATCAACACGTCGGAGCACAAAGGCACGCGTAAGTCACCCGTCGCCGACGGGCACGACACCGTCATCGAGCAGTCTGGCCTCGCCTCCGATGCGCACGCCGGGCATTGGCACCGTCAGGTCTCCTTTTTAGCTGCAGAGTCTATCCAGACGGCGCAGGCGCGCGAGCTCGATGTGCACGAGGGTGACTTTGGCGAGAACTTCACCACCCAGGGCATCAACCTGCTCTCACTCCCCTTGGGCACGCAGCTCAAGATTGGCAGCGAAGTGCTCGTCGAAATCAGCCAGATCGGCAAAGTCTGCCACACCCGCTGTGCCATCTACTATCTCGCCGGCGACTGCATCTTCCCCCACGAGGGCATTTTTGGCGTCGTGCTGCAGGGCGGAGAAGTCCATGTCGGTGACGACATACAGATGGTCAAGCTCGGTGACGGCACCTGTTCGTTTACGCCGGCTGAGGCGCTCCAAGAGGTGGAGCAGGCTCGCCGCGAAGGAACCCTATAGTTGCAAAACCCCACGTTGAGGTAGCTTTTGCAGCCAAGAATTCAGTTACAGCAGGGTGCCGTAACGTTAAAGTTGAACTCTATGGTTTCTCAACAATTCACCATTCCCGCAGGTCAAGGCCAAAGCCTCAAGTTCAACTTGACCCTTTAGAACCTTTAAGGTTCAAGTTGAGGTCGAAAGCAGTAGTAGAATACACCTCGACCAATAACCTACGATTGATTGCAGAGGGACTGGATGCAGCATTCGAACCATCGCACCGCAGCGCTCATCGCGTCGAAGCCGGCTCGTATCATCACGAGCGCCGTGTTCGCCGTCGCGCTGACGGCCACGCCGATGCTCTCCCCCGTCGCGGCCTATGCCGCCTCGCAGGCAACGCAGGATCAGCTTTCCGCCGCCCAGAAAAAAATCGAGGACGCTACGAGCGCCTACAACGACGCCCGAACCAAGCTCGAGGATCTGCAAAAGCAGATCGACTCCAATGAGGCGAACATCGATAAGATTGAGGCCGAGCTACCCGAGCAGCAGGCCAAGGCAAGCTCCGCCATGCGCGATCTGTATAAGTACCAGAAGGGCACCAGCCCCATCGTGAGCTTTCTGGTGAACACGCAGAGCCTGGGTGACTTTATCACCACCTGCAAATACACCAACCAGATTACGAGCTCGAGCGTCGACGAGATCGAAGAGCTTAACAAGATGCAGACCGAGCTCGAGCAGAACAAAACCGAGCTCGATCAGGCCAAGTCTCAGCTCGAGGGCGAGCAAAAGAATGCCGAGGATGCACTGGCGCAGGCTCAGCAGCTCCGCAGCGAGGCGCAGGCAAAGGCCGAGCAGGAAAATGCTGCCGAGCTGGCAAAGCTCGAGGCCGACAAGGCCGCTGCCGCCGAGAAGATCTCGGGCGAGGGTGTAAGCGGCAACAACTCCAACAGTCAGGCCAACAACGCCAACACCACCATCGACACCACGGTGAACAGCTCGAATAGCGGTAACTCCGATTACGACTCGTTCATTAACGAGTGGACGAGCCGCATCGACAACTACCTTGCCGGCTCCCCTATGGCAGGCCAGGGCTACAACTTTGCCGTTGCTGCCTGGAATACCGGCGTCGATCCCCGTTGGTCCCCCGCCATCGCCTGTATCGAGAGCAGCAAGGGCCTCTATTGCGCCGGCTCCTATAACGCCTGGGGCTGGAGTGCCCGCGGCGGCGGTTGGCGTAGCTTTGGTAGCTGGAGTGAGGGCGTCTCCGCCCACGTTGCCTACCTGGGCGCCAACTATGGCTCCACGCTCACCCCGGCGGCCGCCAAGAAGTACTGCCCGCCTACGTGGCAGGACTGGTACAACAAGGTCGCTTCCCAGATGAACCGCATTTAGACTCGCAAGACTCAACTGCAAAGGGCCCCAGACGGGGCCCTTTTTCGTATATCTAGGAGACGATACCAGTCGCGTTGCCGATAACAACGACGACGCACATGACGGCAAACATAAACCCGAGCGCCTTAAACCATAGTTCGGCAAAAGCACTCCCCCGATACCGATCGAGCACGGGAAAGCGACGTCGAAGCCTACGCCGGTCGAGCATTCCGAATGCAATGAGCAGCACCAGGCCATCGACCATAAAGAAATACTCAAGCGCCAAAAACCACGTTGGATAGCTTCGGTTTTCGCCCGTCGGCGTAAATACCGCAAAATGGCTGCCCATCAGCAGCAACAATGTTGTCGCATAGACGCATCCATTCCATATGCGCCCCACGGGCTCGGGGATACGCGAGAGCAGACGCGCGCATTTGGACATCACGGGAGAGACGATCGAACGCCGGTTTGCAGAAGACGGAAGCGTGAGGGCAACCGGCTGCTGTACCCGCTGCGCCTGTGACACCGCGACCCGGGGCACACTGGCAGCAGAAAAGGTCACGGGCGACGGTGCAGGGAGACATAGCTCATACGCCGCACGCGCAGCATGCCCCAGTGCCATTGCACTCGCAAAGCGCTTGGCGGGATCGAGCGCCATCGCCATGCAAATCACATCCGCCAGCGGAACGGGAATGCCGTGCGCCTCGCATTGCTCGCGCATGTCACGCCCCGGTTTGGGATCAGCCCCCGTCAGGCAAAAGAACAGCAGTGCGCCAAGCGCGTAAATATCGCTGCGGACGCTCGTCTGCCCAAACCCAAACTGCTCGGGTGGCGCATAGGAACGCGTGCCAAACTTGACGGTGTCGGCGTCGGCGCCATCGCGCCAAACGCGCGCGATTCCCAGGTCAATAATCACCAGCGAGGAGAAGATCATGCCGGCATCGGCCGCATACCTCACGCCCGATACGATGATGTTCGAGGGTTTAAGGTCGCGGTGGATTACCGGTACCCCCGGCTCCCCCGCAGCTGCAAAACCAGCATGCAGCTCGCCCACCGCTTCACACAGAACGGGATACAGCCCGCGGGCATAATCGGGCGTCGCCCCCAAGCGCCCCACCAGGGCCTCGAGTGTCTCGCCTTCGACATACTCCATCACCACGTCAAGCTCGTCGCCCACACGGCGACAATCGACGATTCGGGGTAAGTGCTCAAAACGACGACCGGCGCGCTGGGCCGCAAACAGGCGCTCATATGCTCCGCCAATCTGCACCGAAGCATCAATGCGCTTGCGGACAAAGGGACCGAGAGACCCGCCGCCAGAGCCCTCAAAATAGACGAGTTCGGTCGTCTCGACATCCGAGCACTTGAGCACGCGCTCCACACGATAGCTGTCATCGCGGTCGAGCGACGCCAAATGCTCGACAAGTGAAGCAGTCAGCTCGTCATCGGAATATGTTGGGCTCTGAGTATCCATGGCGTCCATCATAACGCAGGGTGCGGACACCCCATGGGTGGACCCCCCCCCGCGGGTGGTGGGGGGTTGTTGTGTTTCCCCCCGCGCAGCCCTCGGGCACCAACCCAACCCTTAGCCGCCAAACCCGAAAAACAACCCCGTGGGCGGTT
>CAMQPJ010000154.1 GCA_947003675.1 uncultured Collinsella sp.
TCGGTTTACGTTTGATGAGCTCAAGAATCCGGGGAAGCTGGTTGAGAAGATGAGGCTGGCGGGAATTCCACAGCGGGCCGATTTGGCTGAGGAATGGAGATGCCGGTGGTATGGGCGCTGAGGGGTGCAGCTGATGCGGATGTGGTTGTTCCTGTCGAGTTTGTCTCAATCTGTAACAACAAGGGACCGTTTGGCCTCGTAACTGTTACAGGTCAAGACAGAAGGTTGGCGCCTGCTGAAAGATCTCAATCTGTAACATCTAGAGGCTGAAAACCTGTCTATTTGTTACAGATTTAGACGTTTGGCGACGGGGCTGGAGTGGGGCTGCAACGCATTCCGTTCCCCGCATCTCCTTCTTCTTCCCGTTAGCCGATATGTCCGGCTTTAGTTTGCTGCATTAGGTGATAATGGACAAATGTTCAAGTTAATCGTGAGGGAGGAGCTCGATATGGCGACTGCCGATCGTCCCACGTTGTTTATCAATGCGACCGTCCTGGATGGCTCGGAGCATATGGAGCCGCAGCCCGATATGGCCGTGGCCGTTGAGCGCGGTGTCATCACCTGGATTGGCCCGAGCGCCGTGGCGCAGGCGCCGGCGGGTGCCGAGGTCATCGACCTGGCGGGTGCGTATCTCATGCCGGGTCTCATCAATATGCACGTGCATCTGTGCGGTTCGGGCAAACCGGTCTCGGCGGGCGATGCGGGCGCGCTGATGAAGAAGCTCGATAATCCGGTGGGCCGCGCCATCGTCCGCCACATCCTCAAAGGCAGCGCTCAGCAGCAGCTGGCAAGCGGCGTGACCACGGTGCGCGGTGCAGGCGACCCGCTGTTTGCCGATCTGGCCGTGCGCAACGCCATCGACGCCGGCAAGTATCAGGGTCCGCGTCTGGTAGCACCGGGAACGGGTGTCACGGTGCCGGGTGGTCACGGTGCGGGCCTCTTTGCGCAGGTGGCCAATACCCCCGACGAGGCGGCCGAACAGGTGCGCGATCTGTATGCGCGCGGTGCCGACGTCATCAAGCTGTTCGTGACGGGTGGCGTGTTCGACGCGACCGAAGTGGGCGAGCCGGGCGTGCTACGCATGCCGGTCGAGGTTGCCGCTGCGGCGTGCAAGGCGGCGCACGAGGTTGGCCTTCCGGTCATGGCCCATGTCGAGAGCACCGAAGGTGTGAAGGCCGCGCTTCAGGCTGGCGTCGACACAATCGAGCACGGCGCTCCGATAACCTCCGAGATTCTGGAACTGTACCGCGGCGCCGCGGGAACACAGCTCGAGGGACGCGCGCCGAGCGTGACCTGCACGATCAGTCCGGCGCTGCCGTTTGTGTTGCTCGATCCGGAAAAGACCCATTCGACTGATACGCAAAAGAAGAACGGCGACATCGTGTGCTCGGGCATTATCGAGAGTGCTCGTGCGGCGCTGGAAGCCGGTATCAAGGTGGGCCTGGGCACGGATTCGAGCTGCCCGTTCGTGACACAGTACGACATGTGGCGCGAGGTGGCCTATTTTGCCGAGTACGTGGGCGTGAGCAATGCCTTCGCACTGCATACAGCCACGAAGGTCAATGCTGAGCTGCTGGAGCTGGGCGGCGAGACCGGTACGATCGAGTGCGGCAAGGCGGCTGACATTTTGGTGACGCGCGAGAACCCGCTCGATGACCTGTGCGCTCTGCGTGAGCCGATGCACGTGATGTGCCGCGGTGACCTGGTGCGCAAGCTGAAGGTCAAGCGCATCCCCGAGGTTGACACCGAGCTCGACGCGATTATGGCCATGCCGGCAGAAGCCCTGGCAGAGGAGCTTGCCCGCGATGGCGTAGCGTAAACGCTGGTGCGACAGCTTCATCGAATGATGTCGCTCCATGCAAAAAGCCGAGGTCTCAACGCGAGGCCTCGGCTTTTATTTTGTCCTATGGTGTAGCGGCTAGGAGCGCGTCTCCATCTTGGCGTGGCACTTGGGGCAGGTGACGCGGATCTTGCCCTTGCCCTTGGGGACGGACAGCATCTGGCCGCAGTTGGGGCACTTGAGGTAGGCCGTGGTCTTGCGACCCTTCCACATCTTCTTGGCCGTTCGCTTGGCGCGCTCAAAGTCCTCCTTGCTGGTACCAGCGGCACGCGAAGCGTTTGCGGCCGCAGTCCCGCCGCCCAAGCTAGCGACGAACTTGCCGAGGCCGGGGACGTTTGCGGTCGCCGTAACAAAGGCGTCGTTCTCCTTGCGGCGCGCGTCGATGTTTTTGGACAGGCCGCGCAGCACGCCAATCACGATAACGGCGATGGCGATCCAGCTGAGCCACTGAATACGGGCCATCGATCCGATCATCGCGATGACGATTCCAGCAAAGCCCATCACGATGGTGAGCTCGTCGGCGCCGTTGCGACCCTTCATAAAGTCATTCATGCAGAACTGCCTTTCATTTCGCTGTGCTGCACGCTTTTATACCCCTTTTGGTGCAAGGGGGACAGGTTAATCTGCACCAAGGTGGTGCAAACGTACCTGTCCCCCTTGCACCAATTACTTGGCGAGCTTGTCGACGACGCGCTCTATCTCGGCGAGCTTGGCGGCTTTGAGCTCCTCGTCGCCCGATTCGATGGCCGAGGCGACGCAGCCCTCGATGTGTGCCTTCAACACATCGGCGTTGATGCGGGCGATGAGCGCCTGCGTGGCCATGAGCTGCGTGGAGATGTCGACGCAGTAACGGTCCTCCTCCACCATCCGCAGGATGCCGTCGATTTGCCCACGTGCCGTTTTGAGCATGCGGGTCACCGATTTATGGTCTGCCATCATGGCGGGTCCTCGTTTCTGGTCGATTTTCCGGATGCCCCCGTCAGTTGCGGTGAAATAGTTCTTGTTTGCAGGCTTGAAGCGCTAAAACAGGAACTATTTCACCGCAACTTCTGAGGATTGAGTAGGCGGCGTCTGCTACGCGGCGGTCACGGACAGGGCGTGGAACTTCTCGCCCGCGCCCTCGACGGCGGCGGTGAGCTGCTCGGCGGTCACGGTGTCGGCGCACTCTACCTGGACGGTCTGGGTCTCGTGATCGGCGTCGGCATCGGTCACGCCTGCCACGTTGAGCAGCGCCGTCTCGACAGTGGCGTCGCAGTGGCCGCACATAAGGCCGGAAGTCTTAATCGTGTAACGCATGGATATTCCTCTCTGTTGTGTCGGCTTTCCCAGGCACCCGACCTTGACCTTCAAGCCGTCGCTCGCGTACCAAAGTACGCGCCGCTCCTCTTTCAGGTCGATCTCTGGCACTTGGAAAACCGGTTCTAAATGGACTTAATGGTGAGCCTATTTTGCCACTTTAGGCTTAAAGGATTTCAGGCGCAGAGCATTGCTTACGACGCACACGCTCGACAGGCTCATGGCCGCGGCGCCGAACATCGGCGAGAGCTGCCAGCCGGTGAGGGGGAAGAACACGCCCGCGGCGAGCGGAATGCCGATGCCGTTGTAGAACAGTGCCCAGAACAGGTCCTGCTTGATGTTGCGGATCGTGGCGCGTGAAAGCTCGATGGCGCGGGCGACGTCCATGAGGTCGCTGCGCATGAGTACCACGTCGGCTCCCTCCTTGGCGATGTCGGCGCCGGTGCCGATAGCAAGGCCCACGTCGGCGCGCGCGAGGGCGGGGGAGTCGTTGATGCCGTCGCCCACCATGGCGACCTTGCCGCCCGCATGCTGCAGTTCGCGCACGTGGCGTTCCTTGTCGGCGGGGAGGACGTCGGCGATGACCTGTTCGCTGCTCAGCTCCACGCGGCGGGCGATGGCCTCGGCCGTCACGCGGTTGTCGCCGGTGAGCATGCGCACATCGACGCCGAGCGAACGCAGCGCGGCGATGGCCCCGGCGCTCGTCTCTTTGATCTCGTCGGCCACGGCGATGGTGCCGACGAGCTCGCCGTTCTTGGCAAAGAACAGCGGCGTTTTGCCCTCGGTGGCAAATTGCTCGGCAAGGTCCGTAGGCACGGCAGCGCCCAACTCGCCCATGAAGCGCACGTTGCCGGCCGCGATGATATTCTGCCCCTCGCGTGCCGTAACGCCACGACCGGGCACGGCGGCAAAGTCCTCGACCATGCGTGCGACGATTCCGCGCGACTCGCACTCGGCCATAATCGCCTCGGCCAGCGGGTGCTCGCTCGAGCGCTCTAACGCGGCGGCCAGCTTGAGCAGCGCCTTTTCGCTCATGGCGGGCGAGCCGTCGGCGCGCGTGGCTACCACGATATCGGTTACGGTA
>CAMQPJ010000155.1 GCA_947003675.1 uncultured Collinsella sp.
GCCTTGTCCGCGGCTCCGAAGGAGCAGGACAAGGCGCCACACATGGTCGAGGACGTTCTGAAAACCAAGCCCGGCCACCGCCGGACAGGTCACACTACTCGCAGAGCAGCTTAGCGATCTGGACGGCGTTGGTTGCCGCGCCCTTACGGATTTGGTCGCCGCAGCACCAGAAGGTGATACCGCGCGCGGCCTCGGGGTTCGAGATGTCGCGACGCACGCGGCCGACCCAAATCAGGTCCTGGTCGGACGTATCCATCGGCATGGGGAAGCGATCGTGCGCATCCTCGGCGCTCATATCGTCAACCAGCTTCACGCCCGGAGCGGCAGCCAGCGCAGCACGGGCCTCCTCAACCGTAATGTCGCGCTCAAACTCGAGCGTAATGCTCTCGGAGTGCGAACGCAGCACGGGCACGCGCACGCAGGTGCAGTTCACGCGCAGCTCGGGCAGGTGCATAATCTTGCGGCCCTCGTTCTGCAGCTTCATCTCCTCGGAGGTAAAGCCTTCCTCCTTGACGCCGCCAATTTGCGGAATCAGGTTGCTCGCCAGCTGGGCGGCAAATGCGCGCGGCTCGGGAATCTCCTCGCCGCGGCCCAGGGCGGCCAGTTGGGCCTCGAGCTCGGCCATACCGGGAGCGCCGGCACCCGAAGCCGCCTGATACGTCGAGACGATCATGCGCTTCACGCCGGCGAGCTGGTGCAGCGGCCACGTGGGAACCAGACCGATAATGGTCGCGCAGTTGGGGTTGGCGATAAGGCCGTGATGCCACTTGATATCGTCGGCATTGATCTCGGGCACGACCAGCGGCACCTCGGGATCCATACGGAAGGCATGGCTGTTGTCGACCACGACGGCGCCGCGCTTGACGGCCTCGGGCAGCAGCTCCTTCGCGATATCGTCGCCGGCGGCTCCGAGCACAATGTCGCAGCCCTCAAAGGCCTCGGGGCAAGCCTCTTCGATCACGATCTGCTCGCCGCGGAACTCAACGGTCTTGCCCGCGGAGCGTGCACTTGCCAACAGCTTGAGCTTGCCAACCGGAAACTCCTGCTCGTTGAGGCACTCGAGCATCTGGGTGCCCACGGCTCCCGTCGCGCCCAAAATAGCAACCGTGTACTGTTTCATGCTTCCCCCTTTAAAGGTTTTGGCTTTTGCCCGCACGCCGAGCAGGCTGATTATTGTTGCCAGTGTATACAAGAACGGGGCGGGCACGAAACCCGCCCCGTCGAAACGAAACCGAAACGAAACGCCCCGCCGTAGATTTTTGGCACTTGTCCCAAAAATGCACCGGGACGGCAGCTACTTGCGGAGCGCGGCCAGGGCGGGATCGACCGGTGCGGGGACCTCCAGGTCGGAGACCTTCACAATGCCGTTCTCATCGGAGAAGGCACGGTAGATGGTCTGAATCGCCAGGTCGAAGTCCTTCTCCTCGACACCGATAATGATGTTGATCTCGTCGCAGCTCTGCGAAATCATGCGCACGCTCACGCCGGCCTGGCCAAGCATGCCAAACAGATGGCCCGAGATACCTGCGCGGCCACGCAGGTTACGGCCGACGGTCGCGATGAGCGCCAGGCCCTCGACAACCTCGATCTCGAGCGGCTCGACCTCCTGCTGAATGTCGCCCACGAGCGAGTACAGCGAGTCGTGCACGTCCTGCTCCTGCACCACGGCGCCAAAGCGGTCGACACCGGTGGGCATGTGCTCGACGGAAACGTCATAGCGCTCGAAGACCGAAAGCGCGCGGCGCATAAAGCCAACACGGGGCTTGGTGCGGTCGCGGGCAACGTTGATGGCGACAAAGCCGCGCTTGCCGGTCACGCCGGTAATGATGGGCTCTGCCTCACCCTCATCAGCCGTCTCGCTAATGATGGTGCCGGGGTCCTGCGGCGCATTGGTGTTCTTGATGACCAGCGGAATACCCGCCTCGCGCACGGGGAACACGGCCTCCTCGTGCAGGACGCTTGCACCCATGTACGAAAGTTCGCGCAGCTCCTCGTAGGTAACGCGCGCAATGGGCTGAGCCTCGGGCACAATGCGAGGATCGGCAGAATAGAAGCCCGAGACATCGGTCCAGTTCTCGTACAGGTCGGCGCCCAGGCACTTGGCCAGAATCGAGCCCGAGATATCGCCGCCGCCACGGTCGAGCAGCTTGATCTGGCCCTCACGCGTCGCGCCGTAGAAACCGGGCATAACAAAGCCGCCCTGCTGACCGTACTCCTGCACCAGCTCGGAGGTGCGATTCATGCTGAGCGTACCGTCGTGATGGAACGCCACAACCGTCGCGGCGTCCAGGAACGGCAGGCCCAGGTACTCGGCCATCAGGCGAGCGGTGAAGTACTCGCCGCGGCTTACAAGCTCCTCGGTGGAGTAGCCGCCCGAGCGGGCGCGCTCGGCAAAGGCCGCGAACTCCTCGCGGATGGGATAGGTGAGCTCCAGCTCGTCAGCGATATCAAAATAGCGCTGGCCAATGTCCTCGAGCAGCTCCTCACACGACACGTGATACTTAACGTGCGCGTTAACCAGGTAGAGCAGGTCGGTCACCTTGGTGTCGCCCTTAAAGCGGCGGCCGCAGGCGGAAACCACCACAAAACGGCGGGCAGGGTCGGCATCGACGATGGCCTTGATCTTCTTGAAGTGTTCGGCGTCGGCGACCGACGAGCCGCCAAACTTGGCAATCTTAATCATGGGCTTGAGGTTACCTTTCTAAAAGCCTCTGCAAACCTGTTTTGCGCGCTCTGATACCATGGTTTCACCGATTGGGACCAAGGCATCCGAGGAGCAGTGTTATATGGGAACTTATCATAGTACACGAGGACGCACTTTATCGTGCTCAAGTAAGGTGGCAATCCGCACCGGCATCGCTCCCGACGGGGGTTTGTTTGTCTCGGACGAGCTCGGCACCCAGCAGGTCGATATCAGCTCGCTTGCAGATAAATCGTACTTTGAAATCGCTCAAGATGTGTTGGGAATGTTACTGAATGATTACACGGCCGAAGATATTTCGGCGTGTGTCGACGAGGCATACCGCGGCACGTTCACGAGTGAAGAGGTTACGCCGCTCGTCAAACTCGACGCTGCGCCGGGCGCTGACGCCCCCCAGACCTATGTGATGGAGCTCTTTGGCGGCCCCACAAGCGCCTTCAAGGACGTCGCCCTGCAGATGCTCCCCCGTCTGATGGCCCGCACTTCCGCCAGGGACGGCGGCGCCGAGCGCATCATGATCGTCACCGCCACGTCGGGCGACACGGGCAAGGCCGCGCTCGCCGGTTTTGCCGACGCTCCGGGCACGGGCATCACCGTCTTTTATCCCGAGGGCAAGGTCAGCCGCGTCCAGAACCTGCAGATGTCCACGCAGGAGGGCGACAACGTCGCCGTCTGCGGCATCCGCGGCAACTTTGACGACGCTCAGAGCGCCGTCAAGCGCATCTTTGCCGATAAGGAGCTGGCCGAGCGCCTGGAGGCCGCCGGCACGGTGCTTTCGAGCGCCAACTCCATCAATGTCGGCCGCCTGGTACCGCAGGTCGTCTACTACTTTGCCGCCTATGCGCAGCTGCTGCGCGCCGGCGCCATCGAGGCCGGCGACGCCGTGGAGTTCTGCGTACCGACCGGCAATTTTGGCGATATCCTGGCCGGCTACTATGCCAAGCGTATGGGTCTGCCCGTCGCCAAGCTCGTCGTGGCGAGCGACAAGAACAACGTGCTTGCCGACTTCCTGACCACCGGCGTTTACGACCGTAACCGCCCGTTCTTCACGACCATCTCGCCGTCGATGGACATCCTCATCAGCTCCAACCTCGAGCGCATGCTCTACTTCCTGTCCGATGGCGACTGCGAGCTCGTTGCCGGCCTTATGGAGCAGCTGGCGCAGACGGGTCGCTACGAGGTGCCCGCCGAGCTGCTGGCCAAGATTCAGAGCGTCTTTGGCTGCGGCTGGGCCAGCGAGGACGAGGTCCGCACTGCCATCAAGAGCTGCTGGGATGCGAACGGCTACGTAATCGACCCGCACACCGCTTGTAGTTATCACGTCTTTGAGCAGGTCGCTCCCGCCGAGGGCGCCAAGGCCCGCGTCCTGCTTTCGACCGCCAGCCCCTACAAGTTCCCGCGCGCCTGCTGCGACGCCCTGGGCCTCGACGTTCCCGAGGACGACTTTGAGGCCATGCGCGTGCTCGAGCAGGCCACCAACACGGTCGCCCCGACCCAGCTCGCCGAACTCGAAT
>CAMQPJ010000156.1 GCA_947003675.1 uncultured Collinsella sp.
CGCAGCCAGACCGCGTTCTCCGAGGGCGGCCTGCCCGTGGGCGCCTCCCTCGACGACCTCGGCAAGGGCCTTCGCTCTCAGGTCGGCACCATGTTCGGCACCAAGGCCAAGGGCGCTCGTTACCTCGAGCTCGCTCAGGGCTACGTCACCCGCATGGCTCTCAACGACAAGAACGAGATCATCGCGTTCGAGTTCCTGAACCTCGGTAAGTTCACCGACGCCGTCAAGGCCGGCAAGACCCCCGAGGAGGCCATCGCTGGCGCTATGGGCCACTATGGTCAGTGGGAGAACGCTGCCAAGTACATCGACCCGCGCACCGACGAGGAGACTCACTCCGTCGCCAGCGTGTTCCCGGTTCACGAGTAGAAAGGGAGGGAAATAACTATGACTGTTACGTTCGAAGGTTACGAGCGCCGCGCTGACAAGATCAACAAGTGCCTCGCCGACAACGGCATCGCCTCCCTCGAGGAAGCTCTGCAGATCTGCACCGACAAGGGCTTCAACCCGCGTGAGATCGTCAACAACACCCAGTCCATCGCCTTCCAGAACGCTGAGTGGGCCTACACCCTCGGCTGCGCTCTCGCCGTCAAGCGCGAGGCCAAGACCGCTTCTGAGGCTGCTGCCATCATCGGCGAGGGCATCCAGGCCTTCACCGTTCCCGGCTCCGTCGCCGAGGACCGCAAGGTCGGTCTGGGCCACGGCAACCTGGGCGCTATGCTGCTCTCCGACGACACCGAGTGCTTCGCCTTCCTGGCTGGCCACGAGTCCTTCGCTGCCGCTGAGGGCGCTATCGGCCTGGCTCTGAACGCCAACAAGGCTCGTAAGAAGCCGCTGCGCGTTATCCTCAACGGTCTGGGCAAGGACGCTGCTCAGATCATCGCCCGCATCAACGGCTTCACCTACGTGAAGACCCAGTTCGACTACTACACGGGCGAGCTCAAGGTCGTCGAGACCATCCCCTACTCCGATGGTCCCCGCGCTGCCGTTAACTGCTACGGCTCCGACGACGTCCGCGAGGGCGTTGCCATCATGTGGCACGAGAACGTCGATATCTCGATCACCGGTAACTCCACCAACCCCACGCGCTTCCAGCACCCCGTCGCTGGCACCTACAAGAAGGAGCGCCTCGAGGCTGGCAAGAAGTACTTCTCCGTCGCTTCTGGTGGCGGCACTGGCCGTACCCTGCACCCGGACAACATGGGCGCCGGCCCTGCCTCTTACGGCATGACCGACACCATGGGCCGTATGCACTCCGACGCCCAGTTCGCCGGTTCATCCTCCGTGCCTGCGCACGTCGACATGATGGGTCTCATCGGCATGGGCAACAACCCCATGGTCGGTGCCACCGTCGCCTGCGCTGTCGCCGTCGAGGAGGCCCTCAAGGCCTAATCGCGCCTGCGCGATGCTCATATAGTTGAGCCTTGGAGCCGCTACCTTTCGAGGTAGTGGCTCTTTTTTATTCACGCTGCCATAAAGTAGTCCATCACCGGTATATCAGTTGCGGTGATATACGGACTGAATAACGCCTTCACATGCCAAAACAGTCCCTATTTCACCGCAACTTATTGAGGGGATGGGGGCAGAGCGATCGGACACTCTTGACGCCCACCTGCCATATTTGCCCTTTACCGAAACGTGAGTCCTTTGCAAGACATTTGCCGATCAGCCATGCGACAATGCGCCGGACGAGAAAGGAATCCGATGGAATCGACTGATGTACTGGTAATTGGATCTGGCATTGCGGGCCTTTGCGCCGCCATAGAAGCAGCTCGTGCAGGCGCAACCGTTGCCATCGCAAGCGCCGGCAAGACCATGAGCGGATCGAGCTTTTTCCCGGGCACCTGGGGTCTCGGCCTTATTGGCCCCGTCGACGAGGGCGACGAGCAGGACCTCATCGACACCATCCAGGCCGTGGGCGGCGGCGTTGCCGACCCTACGCTCGTCCAGACGTTTGTCCACGGTATTCCTCGGGCCATCCAATGGCTCGAGCAGGATCTAGATGTTGAGCTCCAGCGTCCGCAAAGTGCCGAGAGCGCCCAGCAGAAGCAGTTTATCCCCTGCTTTGACCATAAGACGCGTATGTGGCGCGGCCTCACCCGCAAGCCGCTTGAGGACGCGTGTACGGCCCAGATTGAGTTGCTCGGCATTCGCCTGCTCCCCCGCCACGAACTTATCGACCTTGTTGAGGACTCGAACGGCAGGATCATCGGCGCCGTGCTCTACGACCGCGCAAACGAGCGTCTCGTACCTTTGGCAGCCAAGGCCACTATCATCGCTGCGGGCGGCACGGGTGGCCTGTTCGAGCGCAGCCTCACTTCCGCCGACGTGTTTAGCTCCTCGCAGGCCATCGCACTGGCGCACGGCGCATCGCTTACTAATATAGAGTTCATGCAGATGATGCCCGGCTTCATCGAGCCCAAGCGCAACCTTGTCTTTAACGAGAAGACCTGGCGCTACGTCACATTTGACCAGCCGGTCGATATCGCCGACGACAAGCTGGACGACCTGCTTGAACAGCGCTCCGGATATGGCCCCTTCACGTCACGCTTGGCCTCCCGCGCCATCGATCTTGCCATCGATCAAGCGGGCGCCGAAGGCCTCGCGCTCCACTACGATTTCCCCCGCGAGGACGTCCCCGAGTTTGTGCAGACCTTTGCCACCTGGCTACAAGACGAGCACGGCATCGCGCCGACCGACGAGATGCGCGTGGCGATGTATGCCCACGCTGCCAACGGCGGTATCAAGATCGACAAGACCGCGTACACGGGCGTTGAGGGCCTCTACGCCTGTGGCGAGGCAACAGGCGGTATGCACGGCGCCGATCGCATCGGAGGCCTGTCGAGCGCCAACGGCATCGTATTTGGGCGCATCGCGGGCGCATCGGCAGCTCGGACGGCATTGAATACTCTCAAAGTGGCTGCCCCAAGGGATTCTGCGCTCCCCCAGCGCGGCCTTGTCAGGGCAGACGCAGAACGCCTGACCTGCAGCCTCAAGCACACGATGAGCACGTATTGCATGATCAACCGCACCGAGACGGGCCTATCCGCAGCGTTGCAGGAACTCGAAGTCCTGAGGGCAGAGACTGCAGCCTTGAGTATGGAAAACGCCAAGGACAGCGAAATCGCAGCCCTCGCCCGCTTGCGATCGCAGATTCAACTAGCACAGGAAATGGTCAAAGCCATGCGCAAGCGAACCGAAAGCCTCGGATCGCACTATCGAGCGGACTAAACTGGACACCCATCTAAAGCAGAACACAACTAATCGATATCTATGGGCCCCGTGAGCTCGAGGTGGCACGGGCCCATTCGTGTCCGCACGGCAGCGTATCCTTATTCTGAATACAGAGCGGGCAAAGCCCGCATAGACAATAGACCAGCGAGGAGGAGATATGGACAGTAGTGATATCGAGAAGTGGCGTGTCAAACTTGATAGCTACGCCAATGTGGAAGACGGCGTTGAGTATTGGCTCGCACGCGATTTAATGGAACCCATGGGGTACACTCGATGGGAGAACTTCACCGAAGTTGTTAAGAGAGCAAAAGTCTCGTGCGAAACAAACAAAACTCCAGTTGATTCCCATTTTCGTGATACCACGAAAATGGGAACTGCCGGTGTCGCCGCTCGCGCGGTTAAAGACTACAAACTTACTCGCTATGCATGCTATTTAATCGCCCAGAACGGAGATTCAAACAAGCCAGAGATCGCGCTCGCCCAGGCATACTTTGCTGTGCAGACGCGCCGGTTTTACCGACCCCCAGGGCAGGCTCGACTTGTAAAGCGGCTGTGCCCTTTCGGGTTCGACCCAATGCGAGGTCAACAAAAAAGACGGCCAACTTTCATTGACCGTCTTAACATGCTTTGGTGGGCCGTCAGGGGGTCAGCCCGCTTTGCAGGCGGCCGCTGCGGCACTAAAGCGCCTTGCGCGCTGCGCTGGCAAATGCCCACGCATTTCCTCAGCTCCGCGCCCTTTCGGGTTCGACCCCATGTACGGTTAACAAAAAAAGCGACCAGCCGAAGCCAGTCGCTTTAACATGCTTTGGTGGGCCGTCAGGGGGTCGAACCCTGGACCTTGGGATTAAGAGTCCCCTGCTCTACCAACTGAGCTAACGACCCAAAGCTAAAGTCCGTTGTGGCGGACTTTAGAGGAGATATCGTGTGGTGGGCCGTCAGGGGGTCGAACCCTGGACCTTGGGATTAAGAGTCCCCTGCTC
>CAMQPJ010000157.1 GCA_947003675.1 uncultured Collinsella sp.
TTTTGACATCCAAACGGCGGGGCATGCCCCGGCGGTCTTTGCCGGGCCTTTTTCATGCCTCGTCGTGGGGGCGGTTGTTGTTTCACTTGGGGTTAACCACCGCCCCCAACGACTACCAATCGTTTTCAGTTCGTTAATTTGTATATATGCATCTTATATATGCATCTGCTGGAAGTGACGCTGAGCGGTATCCTGTTAAGTCGTTAGCGTACGATTCAACAGGGAAGGCAGATTATGCATTCTCCCCATCAACGCGACGCGCATCCGCAGCCGATATGCAGCCGTCGCATCTTTTTGGGTAGTGCTCTCGCTGCGAGCGCTACTGTCGTCGCCGGCGCGCTTGCCGGTTGCCAGCGCCCCTCCACGCTGGAAGTAGTTCAGCCCACGACGGGTGGCGGTCGCGACGACCTGTCCGATTCCGTGATCGGCAAGGACAAGATTCGCATTGGCATGGAGGCGGCCTACGCTCCGTACAACTGGCAGGTCTCCGAGGCCAGCGAGTACACCATCCCCATCGACAACGTGCAGGGCGCCTATGCCGATGGCTACGACGTGCAGATCGCCAAGATCGTTTGCAAGGCCCTCGGTGGCGAGCCCGTTGCCGTCAAGCAGAGCTTCTCGGGTCTTATCGATTCGCTCAACAACGGCCAAATCGACCTCATCATCGCCGGCATGAGCGCCACGCCCGAGCGCGAGGAGTCCGTCGGCTTTTCCGACCCGTACTTCATTGGCTACTTTGGCCTGTTCGTAAAAGAGGGCTCGCCCTACCAAAATGCGACCAAGCTCAGCGACTTTAGCGGCGCAACGGTCCTCGGCCAAAAGGACACCATGCTCGATACCGTCATCGACGAGATCCCGGGCGTTGTCCACAAGAACCCGGTCGATTCGGTCCCCACGGTGTTTTCGAACCTGCTACAGGGCACCTGCGACGCCGTGACCTACAATACCGAGAACGAGAAGGGCTATATGGCCCAAAACCCGGGTATCGTGCCGATTCAATTTGCCGAGGGCGAGGGCTTTAAGCAGGAGGTCACGGCAAACGTCGGCTGCCGCAAGGGCTCGGACAAGCTGCTTAAGCTCATCGACAAGGCACTCAAGGGCATTAGCCAAGAGGAGCGCGACCAAATGTGGGACGCGTGCCTCGACCGTCAGCCGGCATAGGGAGGCAGCATGAAAGCCATTAATCGTCTGGCCTCCTTTATCAAGGCCGACCACCGTTATGTATACCTGGGCACGAGCGTTATCGCGGCGCTCGGCCTGGCGTTTAGCCAGCGCAACCCCACGCCGCTGAGCTTCTTGGCCCCCACGGGCGTGTTCCAAGATTGCCTTTGGGCGATCCTGTGGGCGTGGCTCGTCGTGTCGGCGGCGGCGCTTGTCACCAAGCTTATGCATTGGAGCGACTATCGCGAAAAGTCGCCGTTCGCCTTCGAGCGTTGCCGCCGTGGCGCACGCCTAGGCAGCTACGTCGTGGTCGCCATCGCGGCAGTTTTCTTTATCGACCGCTGCGTCATGTCGTTTATCGACCTGGTGCAGGTGAGTATTGTCTCGGACTCCAACCCCAGCGACTTTTTGTCGAGCCTGGTCTACATGACCTACAAGAGCGGGGACTTCTTCATTCGCGGTATCGAGATCACCATCGCGCTTGCGACCTTCGGCACCGTCATCGCATTCTTCCTGGCGCTGCTCTTCGTGTTCCTGCGCATTCAGACCTTCGATCGCGTGGACAACGACCTGGTGCGCTTCTTTAAGAGTATCGGCCGCGGCTTTGCGACCGTCTACTCCACCATCGTGCGCGGCACGCCCATGATGGTCCAGGGTCTGCTCATCTATTACGCGGGCTTCACCGTTTTGCGCGGCATGGGCTTCGAGACCGCTCAGGCCAACCAGATCTGGAGTACCTTCACCGCCGGCCTCGTCACCATCTCGCTCAACTCCACCGCCTACATGATGGAGGTCCTGCGCGGCGGCATCGAGTCCATCGACGCCGGCCAGGCCGAGGCAGCTCGCTCGCTGGGCCTGTCGCAGTGGCAGGCTATGCGCAAAGTCGTGTTCCCCCAGGGCATTAAAAACGCGATCCCGGCGCTCACCAACGAGCTCATCATCAACATCAAGGATTCGTCGGTGCTTTCGGTCATCGGCGTGTTTGACCTCATGTACGCCACCACCACCGTCGCCGGCGTGTACTACCGCCAGATGGAGGTCTACTGCGTGGCGCTCGTGGTCTACCTGATCCTGACGCTCGTGGCGAGCCGCCTGCTCGAGGCCTTTGGCAAAAAGCTTGGCGCCGAGGCTCCGGTCACGCTGCCCAGCTCCAACTAGGCTCAAGACGAGGAGAATCATCATGGCAGATACCGCCACTACCGGCACCGCGGCCGCCGCACAGACCAATGAGCCGCTCATCCGCGTCGAGGGCCTGCGCAAGAGCTTCGGCTCGCTCGAGGTGCTCAAGGGCATCGACCTGTCCGTTAACCCCGGCGAGGTCGTCACTATTATCGGCGCCTCAGGCTCGGGCAAATCGACCTTTCTGCGCTGCCTCAACCTGCTCGAGACCCCGGACGCGGGCCACATCTGGTTCCACGGCCAGGACCTTACGGCTGAGCGCTGCAATATCAATAAACTCCGCGAGGACATCGGCATGGTGTTCCAGGGCTTTAACCTGTTCAACAACATGGACGTGCTCGACAACTGCACGCTTGCGCCCGTCACGCTCAAAAAGATGAGCAAGGCCGAGGCCGAGAAGGTCGCGATGGAGCATTTGACGAGTGTGGGGCTCGAAAAGTTCGCGCACGCCGCCGTGGGTCGCCTGTCCGGTGGTCAAAAACAGCGCGTGGCCATCGCGCGCGCCCTGTGCATGAATCCGCAGATCATGCTGTTCGACGAGCCGACTTCGGCACTCGACCCCGAGATCGTGGGCGAGGTGCTCGAGGTCATGCGCAAGCTCGCGGCCGACGGCATGACCATGGTCGTCGTCACGCACGAGATGGCCTTTGCCCGAACCGTGTCCGACCGCGTGGTCTTTATGGATAAGGGCGTGGTGCTCGAGGACGCCGCGCCGGCCGAGCTCTTTGGCAACCCCAAACACCAGCGCACTCGCGAGTTCCTCTCGCGTTATCTCGAGGACAAGTAACCGACCGCAAGCGCTTATGTGGCAGGGCCGCTCCGGTGGGGCGGCCCTCGTCATCACAATCGAAAGGATGTCATGGCCGAGGTTTGGCGCTTCTTTGCGCATGAGGATGATTTTGCCGATTTGGACGAAGCTGGTGCGTGCGAGCGCCTGGGCCGCGTGCTGTCGTTTCCGACCATCTCGAGTATGGATGCCGAGGCGGTGAACTGGCAGCCGTTCGACGACCTGCGCGCGTATATGCAGCAGGCTTGGCCGCACGTATTTACGGCGGGTAAGGTCGAGCTTATCGACCATTCGCTATTGGTGACGCTTGGCGGCTCCGACCCTGCCCTCAAGCCCATTATGCTCATGGGCCACATGGACGTGGTTCCCGTGGTACCCAGCACCGAGGCTGACTGGACGCATGCCCCCTTTAGCGGGCACGTGGACGACACCTACATCTGGGGCCGTGGAGCGATCGACATGAAGGACCAGGTCGCAGGCATTCTCGAGGCTGTCGAGTATGCGCTGGCGCACGGTTGGCAGCATGAGCGCACGCTGCTGCTGGCTTTTGGCCAGGACGAGGAGACGACGCAGTACGGCGCAGGCGCCATCGGCCGCGTGCTCGAGGAGCGCGGCGTTGAGCTCGAGTTCCTGATCGACGAGGGCGACTACCGCATCGTTCCGGCTGCCGAGTACAGCGCGGGCGAGGGTTGGCTCATGCACGCCGACCTCGCGGAGAAGGGCTATGCCGATATCGTGCTCAAGACGAAGAGTGAGGGTGGACATTCTTCTAACCCCTACGGCGGCACGTCGCTCGAGGTGCTCAGCCGTGCCATCACCGCAATCTGCGATATCGAGTGGCTGACGCGCGTGACCGATTTGCTTGCCGCCCAGCTCGTCGAGCTGGGGCTCTACACGGCGGATGAAATTGCCGCCAACGGGGGCGCCATTGTCCGCGATTGCCTCGCCAGCAAGAAGCTCTATCCGCTGGTGACGACCACCTGCGCACCCACGCAGATCGAGGGTGGCAGCACCGGCGCCAACGTAATGCCGCAGGATATGTGGGCCAACAT
>CAMQPJ010000158.1 GCA_947003675.1 uncultured Collinsella sp.
GTCCCGGTATGACGACATCTGCCGGCGCTATGCAGGTGGTTTCGGGCTTGCTCGAGCTTGATGTGCCGCTTATCTTGGACGCCGATGCACTCAACTGCCTTGCTAAGATTGCCATTGACGGTATTGATAGTAATCCCGAGATGTATCGTCGCGAGCAGCCGTTGGTTATGACGCCGCACTATCGTGAACTTTCGCGTCTGGTTGCCGGTGACGAGGTGAACGACCTTGGTACTGCGATTGCAGCCGCGCAGAAGGTTGTCTGGGCTGCAGGCTCTGACAATCTGGTGGTCATTGCCAAGGGGCCGACGACGGCTATCTGTGGCGTTGAGTGTGTGCTGCTGCCGCTCTCGGGTCCGGCTTCTCTGGCAACTGCCGGTTCGGGTGATGTTCTCGCGGGTATTTTGGCCGGCACGCTTGCCACCATGCGCGACGAGATGGATCGTTGGGAGTTGCTGTATTCGTACGCCGTCGCACTTCACAGCTACGCCGGTTTTGCCGCGGCGACGGAGTATGGTGAGAAGAGCGTCATCGCGACCGATCTTATCGACTTGATCGGTCCGGCCATGGAACTGGCGGCAAAGGATGCGCTCGAAGATCTGGGAATCATGGACGAAGGGTCGGATGACTAATCATGAATAAAGCCGATTTGACGCGCTGGTCCTGGGTCGAGATCGACCGCGGGGCGCTCCGTCGCAACACGAGGGCCTATAAGAACTTGCTGAATCCACGTCAGCGCCTGTGCTGCGTGGTCAAGGCCGATGCTTATGGTCATGGAGCTGTTGAGTGCGCCAAGATCATGTATTCGGTCGGTGCCGACATGTTTGCCGTGGCGACGGTTAACGAGGGCGTTGAGCTCCGACAGGGCGGGATTACGAAACCCATCCTCATCCTAAGCGAGCCGCCTATCGAGGCCATTCCGACGTTGCTCGAGTTTGATATCATGCCCTCGGTCTATACGTCTGACTTTGCTCTTGCGTATGGCGAATGTGCCGTCGCGGCGGGCAAAGTGGGCAAGTATCATCTCGCCATCGAGACGGGCATGAATCGTATCGGCGTTCACTGCACGCAGGTGCTCGACTTTGTCCGCGGTATTAATTTCCATCGCGGTATTCAGTGCGACGGCGTATTTACGCACTTCGCCACGGCCGATGAACCTTCGGGCTGGGACTACAAGCTGCAGTGTCAGCGCTTTACCGAGGCCGTTCAGGCCATTAAGGATGCGGGTTTTGAGTGCGGTATCGTGCACTGCGCCAACACGCCGTCCTCGATGCTCGACCCCTCGATGCATTTTGATATGATCCGCGCCGGCGTTGGCTTGTATGGCATGCAGCCGTGCGAGCTGAGTGGCCGCGTGATGCAGCTTGATCCCGTTATGAGCGTCCATGCGCGTGTGACGCGCGTGGCACACCCTGCGATGGGTGAGGGCGTGGGCTACGGTTTTACCTACCGCGTACCGCGTACGCGCGTTCAGATCTGCACGCTGCCGATCGGTTATGCCGATGGCCTATCGCGTACGCTTTCCAATCGTATGGATGTGCTGTATCGCGGCGAGCGCGTGCATCAGGTTGGCAATATCTGCATGGACCAGTTTATGGTCGCCATTCAGTCCAACCCGGCACACGAGATTCCCGAGGCCGAGTATGGTGACGAGATGATCATTGTCGGCCGCGATGGCGATGCCGAGATCACTATGGACGAGATGGCCCGACTGCGCGGAACGATTAACTACGAGGTCGCCTGCGGCTTTGGCATGCGTCTCGACAAGGTCTACGTGTAGGAGCCGCTATGGGCGTCATGCACATCCCCGGCCATACCCATCAGGCACCACGTGAGGTCGCACTCGAGGAAATCGAGGCCGTTCTGGGCGATTGTCACCTCTGCCAGCTCTACCAGTCGCGTCACAATATCGTGTTTGGCGTGGGAAACCCCCGCGCTCGCGTGATGTTTATTGGTGAGGCGCCGGGCCGCAATGAGGATTTGCAGGGCGAGCCCTTTGTGGGGGCGGCAGGCGAGGACCTCAACGGCATTTTGTCGCTGGCGGGCCTCAAACGCGAAGACGTCTACATTGCCAACGTGCTTAAGTGCCGCCCGCCGGGAAACCGCAATCCGCGTCCCGAGGAAGTGTTGGCTTGCTCGCCGTTTTTGCGTGAGCAGATTCGAAGCATCTGGCCCGATATTATCGTGACGCTCGGCAACCCCGCGACGCACTTTGTGCTTAAGACCGAGATTGGCATTACTAAGCTGCGCGGCAGGTTCCACCAGATGGGGCATTTTGTAGTAATGCCCACGTTCCATCCGGCAGCAGCGCTGCGCAATCCGGCGTGGCAGGAGCTGCTGGAGGAAGACTTTAAGATGCTGGGCGACTATCTGGAGCGACATCCCGCACCAGAGGACGTCTCGGAATAATAAGGAGCATATATGTCCCTGGAGCGCCTGGGGGTAGGTACTTACAAAACGACTTGCGCTGCCGATACGGAGTACTTTGGCGAGCTAATTGCACCGTGCCTTGAGGACGGCGATGTGCTCATCCTGACCGGTGGCCTGGGAGTGGGCAAAACTCACTTTACCAAGGGCGTCTCGCGCGGGCTGGGCGATGGGCATATGGTTACGAGCCCTACGTTTGCGCTCATGGCCGTTCACGATCAAGGTCGTATTCCGCTGTTTCACTTTGATCTATACCGCCTGGAGCATGCCTACGAGCTCGAGGATACGGGCATTTTCGATGTGCTGGGCTATGAGGGTGCTTGCCTGCTGGAATGGGGCGAACAATTCCAGGACGAGCTGACGGATGAGTATCTTTCGGTGACGCTCAAGCGTGATGAGGGCGACAGCGATGTGCGAACGATAACGCTTGAGGCGCACGGTGACCGCGCAATGGAGCTTTCCCATTTGATTGATAGGGCTGTACAAGATGAGCTTGCATAACGACAACGCGCTGGTGGTGGCGCTCGATACCTCGACCGACATGCTTGCCTGCGCGGCAAGCTGGATTGATGGGCAGACGGGCGAGACGAAGCTCGTGAGTGGCGACCACATGTGTCGCCGTCACGCCAACGTTGAGCTCGTGAATACCGTTGATGGCGTGCTGGCTCAAGCCGGTCTGGATCGCAGCGATGTTGGTTGCTATGTGGTCGGCCGCGGCCCGGGGTCCTTTACGGGTGTGCGCATCGGCATCTCCACTGCCAAGGGCCTCGCGCGTGGTGCCAATGTTCCGCTGCTGGGCGTGTCGACGCTCGACGCCTGCGCTTGGACGGCGTGGAAGGCTGGCGTGCGCGGCAAGCTTGGTATCTTGGCCGATGCTATGCGCGGTGAGGTATATCCGGCGCTGTATATGCTGGTCGATGAGGGTCCCGAGCGTCTGTTTCAGCGCGAGCGCGTGGTCAAGGCCGCCGTGGCGCTTGATGAGTGGCGTCAGACCGCGGGCTGGGATCAGGTTCAGCTAACTGGTGACGGTCTCGTGCGTTATGGCAAGCTGCTGGGTGAGGACGAGACGGCACGCTGCGTGGAGCGAGGCCTGTGGTGGCCCTCGGGCGAGGGCCTGCTGATGGCGCACGCCGCAGGCGATGGCGATCCCGCTCGCGTCTTGCCGATCTACACGCGCCTTTCGGACGCCGAGGAAAACGAGCGCAAGCGCCTGGGCCTTGCCGAGAGCGCGCAGAGTGAGGTGACAGGTGTTGCCGACGAGCTCGCTGGGCGTCATCTGCAATTCCGCCCCATGGGCGCGGCGGATGCCGAGGGCGCGAGCGCACTGGAGACCGCCTGCTTTGAAGGCGCCGGACACGAGGCGTGGACGCCGGGCATGTTCTTGTCCGAGCTGGGCGAGGACGTTGCCGCTCCGCGTAGCTGGTGGGTGGCGCACGACGACGGTCAGTTGCTGGGTCTTGCCGGCGGCATGGTCGTCGACGGGGACGTGCAGATTATGGACGTTGCCGTCGATCCGACTCATCGCCGTGAGGGTATCGCCCGCAAGCTTCTGTCGCACGTGAGCTATGACGCGCAGATGCTCGGCTGCACCACGGCTTCGCTTGAGGTTGAGGACGGCAACGAGGGCGCAATTGCACTCTATGCCGCCCTGGGCTTTACCGAGGCGGGTCGTCGCCGTGGCTACTACGGTGCCGGCAAGGATGCCATCGTCATGACGGCGCCGCTGCCCTTGGTGCTCCCGGTCGACAATGCTT
>CAMQPJ010000159.1 GCA_947003675.1 uncultured Collinsella sp.
CCGATGACGAGCTGTACAAGATGGCCGGTCAGGTTATGGTCGATGTGACCAAGGCTGCTAAGACCAAGGACACCAAGGTCACCTTCAAGTACTCCTGCAATGACGACGGCGAGTGGTCTGCTGACGATTCCGCAACCAACGAGATGATGAATGCCATGATGAGCTAGGGAGTTGCGGCGTTTTACCAAACGCCGCAACTGCTCGACGCTGCGCGCCGCCCAGAACGACAATTTGTCATTCAAAAGGCGAGACATGACCAGAAGGTCTATGCCTCGCCTTTTTCATGCCAACTTGTTCGTCCTGGACGTCGCTCGCTGTCCGTCCTCTACCTGCGGCATTGCCATGGTAGTCATTGGGGCGGCACTTGGGGACGTTCCTTTTCTGCCGGCAGTTGGGGACACTCCTTGCACCAGCGTTGCATCGAATGCTCGGGAAAATGCGAGCCGGTATTTGGGCGAATAATGGGTCGCGGTTTCCGGATGGGGTGGGTTGCGGAAAGCGCGACCCGGAATATTGCTCTGAAACGGGATGCGGTTTCCCCGATGGGGCTCAAGCGGAAAGCGCATCCCATTCCGGAGCTCCAAAACGGGATGCGCTTTCCGTGCGGAAGAATTGTCGCAGCTACGTTAAGCGGCGGCTCCGCTACTCGCCCAGCACCAGCGCCGCGAGCTCTGCCTGGGTGTCCACCACGTAGTCGGCGCCGGCGGCCTCCAGCTCTGCGCGGCCGCGGAAGCCCCAGCTGACGCCCGCGCTCTTAAGGCCGGCGTTGTGGCCGGTCAGAACATCGACATTGGAATCGCCCACATAGAGCGTGGTTGCCGGATCGGCGCCCAGCTCCTTCATCACATGCAGCGTGACGGGTGCCTCGGGCTTGGGCGGAAACGCATCGACACGGCCCTGTACCAGTGCAAAGCGCTCGGAACCAAAATACTTCTCGATAAGCGGGGCTGCCGAAATATGATCCTTGTTGGTGAGCACGGCAAGCTGAACGCCCGCAGCGCGCAGACGGTCGAGCATCTCAATCGTGCCGGCGTAGGGAGCGGTGTGGTCCTCCTTGTGCTCGCCGTAGTAAGCCCTAAACTCGGCAAGCGTCTGCTCAAACATACGGCTGTCGCCTGCATACTCGGCGGGCATAAAGCGCTCGACCAGCTTAAGCATGCCGTTTCCCACTTTGTAGCGGTACTCGTCCACGGCAAACGTGGGCCAGCCGTGCATCTCGCAGGTGTGGTTGCCGGCGGCCGCCAGGTCCTCAATCGTGTTGAGAAGGGTGCCGTCTAAATCAAAAATCACATGGTAAAAAGCTGCTGCCATGGGTGCTCCCGTCATTGGGTTTCAAAACGCACCCCATAATACTGGGCTTCCGCGTTGGGCGCGCTTGGAATCTGAACATCTCCAGGGATATCAAGCCACATCGCGCCGACCGCGCGATTCCGCCCTAGCAAATTCTCGGCAGCTGCTCTCCTACGAGCATGTCGAGAATACGGGTCGAGCCCCAGCCGGTGCGTACGCGCACGGCGGGTCGAGCGCCCTCGGCAAGCGGCAGCACGCGACCGATGATGGCGGCGTTCTCGCCGTAGCGGGCGGCGCGCATGGCCGCCAGCGCGGCATCGGCCTGCTCAGCCGGCACCACGGCGACCATCTTGCCCTCGTTTGCCACCTGTAGAACGTCGTAGCCGAGCATCTCACATGCCGCCTGCACGTCGGGGCGCACGGGCACGGCATCCTCGTCGATCTCCATGGCAACGCCGCTGGCCTGGGCAAACTCGTTGAGCGTGGATGCCAGGCCGCCGCGCGTGGGGTCGCGGAAGCAGCGGGTGTCGGGGGCGGCGGCGAGCACGTCGGCAATCAGATGATTGAGCGGCGCAGCGTCGCTTTCGATGTTGCTCGAAAACACCAGGCCCTCGCGCTGGCTCATGATGGCGATGCCGTGGTCGCCTAGCGTACCCGATACCAGGATGGCGTCGCCGGGCCGACAGTTTGCACCGCTGAGCACTACGCCCGCGGGCACTTCGCCCACGCCGGCGGTATTGATGTAGACGCCGTCGGCACCGCCACGCTCGACCACCTTGGTGTCGCCGGTGATTATGGACACGCCCGCCTCGCGCGCCGTTTCGGCCATGGTCTGCACAATCTGGCGCAGCTTGTCCATGGGATAGCCCTCTTCGAGGATAAAGCCGCACGACAGGTAGCGCACGCTAGCGCCCGAGGTCGCGACGTCGTTGACGGTTCCGCATACGGCGAGGCGGCCGATATTGCCGCCGGGGAAGAACTGCGGCGTTACCACAAAGCTGTCGGTCGACATGGCGATGCGCCCGCTTGCGGGCAGCGCGGCGACACCGGCATCGTTGCCTGCAAGCAGCTCGGGCGATCCAAAGGCATCCAGAAAGACCTCATCGATAATGCGCTTCATCATCTGGCCGCCGGAGCCGTGGCCCAGCAGGACAGTGCTATCGGTGACGCTATGGGACATATCGAAAACTCCAATCGTGGGTGGAATCGGCAATAGCCGAGTGTGGCAGAATCGATGTTAAGTAAAAGTCAGCGAGCGCCATTCAGACGAAGTGAGTTGCCTTGAAAGAGGAGGCTGCTGGGCTTTTGCCCGCAGCCGACGATTGAAAGGCAAATCGCTCGCCTGAATGGTGCGCAGCGTCGGCCGGTCCGCCGTTCGTTAGAACGGCGGAACCTAGCAGTCGCGGTAGCGGTAGTACGCCGCGCAGCTGCCTTCGGAGCTCACCATGCAGGGGCCGACGGGGTGTTCGGGCGTGCAGGTGCGGCCAAACAACGGGCAGTCGCTCGGCGTGATGGCGCCGCGCAGCACGTCGCCGCAGCGGCATCCGCGTGGCTCGACCGTCGCCTCAACGGGCACATCAAAGCGGGCGCGCGCATCAAAGCATGAGAACTCAGGGCGGATGGAAAGACCCGAGTTGGCAATCGGTCCCAGCCCGCGCCACGTGGTGTCGCACGGCTCAAATACCTGCTCGACCAGCTGGCGCGCCACGGGATTGCCGTCTGCATCGACGCCACGGCGGTATGCGTTGTCGATTGCAAACCGGCCCTCGACAACCATCTGGACCAGCATACAGATGCCCTGCAAGATGTCGACCGGTTCAAATCCCGTTACCACGCCTGGGGTCTTAAACTCGTCGACCAAAAAGCTAAAGGGTGCCAAGCCCGTGATGGTGGCGACGTGACCAGGCAGGATAAAGCCGTCGATGGTCGTCTCGGGGTCGTTGGAGATCGCACGCAGAGCCGGCGGCGTGGTCTTGTGAGCACAGTAGACCGAGAAGTTCCGGAGCCCGCGCGCGTCGGCCTCCAGGATAGCGGCGGCAATGGTGGGCGTTGTGGTCTCAAAGCCGACGCCCATAAAGATGACCGGGCGTTCGGGATTTTGCTCGGCAATGTCGAGTGCGTCGAGCGGGGAGTAGACGATGCGGATGTCGCGCCCCGCTGCCTTTTGCGCGGCAAGCGAGGTGGACGATCCGGGCACGCGCATCATGTCGCCAAAGGTGGTGATAATGGCGCCGTCCATGTTGGAAAGCGCGATTGCGTGATCGATGTCGCGGTTGGCGGTAACGCAAACGGGGCATCCCGGGCCGCTTAGCAGTTTGAGTCCCGTCGGCATAATGGAGCGAAAGCCATAGCGGCCAATGCTCACGGTATGTGTACCGCAGACTTCCATAAGGTTGATGCTGCGGTTGCCGACAAGCTCATGAATGCGATCGATGAGCTCGCGAGCCAGCTTGGGGTCGCGAAATGCCGAAAAGTCGATACCGGAGCGAACCGGCTGCGCCGCCGCCACTAGTATGCCTCGGCCGGGTTGGTGGCGAGCTGGTCCTCTTCGGCCAGCTCGGTCATGGTATTGACGAGCTCGAGTGTCTCTTGGGCTTCCTGCTCGTCGACAATCTGAATGCCAAAGCCGGCGTGCACGAGAATATAGTCGCCTACCTGTGCCGTCGGCACGAGGCGCAGCGAAACGGGGCGCTCGATGCCCATCATGTCGACGGTCGCCTTAAGGTCGTCGTCGCGTTTAACCACTTTACCGGGAACGGCAAGGCACATAATGTTCCCCTTTTATACGTTTTGCGCTGGATAGGCGCCTAATTACCCATCAGTTGATGGTAGCGCTCGCGGGAGTCACGAGCAAACGCGTTACACCTGTGAGACGGCGGCGCGCAG
>CAMQPJ010000160.1 GCA_947003675.1 uncultured Collinsella sp.
GGCCCAACCGGAAACTGCGACCCGGTTTTCGGCCAAATAACGGGACGCCCTTTCCGCAGGCGCGCTCAATCGCTCTATATTACAAGTCACCTATAGCTAACATTTGCGCAGCTCAACGGCCTCACCTGCATGTTTTTTAGTAAGCCGTAGCATACTCGGCGAACGGTATGAAGATGCCGGTCAGAGGGTATTGCAAACGGTCGCTCCCGTGGTATGTTTTTGCCCGAATCAAACCGACGCGCATCGCCTGTAGCGTCGGTCAACAGAGAGGAAACTACCATGGCTCATCCCGTAATTGATGCCGACGAGTGCATCGCTTGTGGCGTTTGCGTCGACTCCTGCCCCGCTGGCGTTCTGGAGCTCCAGGACGTCGCTACCGTCGCTGACGAGGATTCCTGCGTCGCCTGTGGCGCTTGCCAGGACGCTTGCCCCGCCGGCGCGATCACCGAGATCGTCGAGGAGTAACAACTCCCCCACTTGCACACTCACAAGTACACCGTGCACAAAAAAGGAGGCCTCCGCATCGCCGCGGAGGCCTCCTTTTGCATTCGTCGTTACTAGGACAGGTCATCTTCGTAGGGCATTAGGTCTGCCAGATAGCCCTTCTCCTTGAGCATGGCCTCGATCTCGTCGAGGGTTTGCTCGTCTTCTGCCGCAATGCGGTGGAAGTGATAGCCGCTGGTTACCGTCAGCAGCGGAAAGCTCTTACCGCTCTCGATATCGTGCAGGTAGCGCTCAACATCGCGACGATTGCGGATGTCCAGGTCGGCCGTGATCTTGCCGTACACGCGGTGGTTGACGATCACGTTGAGCACGGCGCCGCCCGCATCGACGATGCTCGTGAGCTCATCGCCCGCTTGCTCCACGCCGTGGCGAACCTTGACCAGACGCGTGGGCACAGCCGGGCTGCTCGCCGCCTCCTGTAGTACATAGCCGCGATTGGTGGCGACGATATCGTGCCCGTCGGCGCGCAGCAGGGCGATGTCCTGCACCACGACCTGACGGCTCACGCCCACCTCGCGGGCAAGCGCACTGCCCGAGACAGGATCTTTGGCGCTCTCGAGCACGGCCATGATGGCACGGCGACGCTCGCGGGCGTCCATTATTTACCGTCCAGCAGACGCAGGTGCTTGAGCGAGAGGTCGAGAATCGGCGCGGAGTGCGTCAGGGCGCCCGAGCTGATAAAGTCAACGCCCAGGTCGGCAAGCGCGCGGATATTGCTGGCGTCCACATTGCCCGAGCACTCGGTCTTGGCGCGACCGGCGATAAGCTCGATAGCGGCGGCCATGTCGTCGTGGGTCATGTTGTCGAACATGATGATATCGGCGCCGGCCTCCACGGCCTCGCGCACCATGTCCAGGTTCTCGCACTCGATCTCGACCGTCGTGGTAAACGACGCATGGGCGCGCGCCATCTCAATCGCGCGCGCCACGCCACCGGCGGCGTCGATGTGGTTGTCCTTGAGCATAACGGCCGTCGACAGGTTGTAACGGTGATTGCTGCCGCCGCCGATCTCGACTGCGGCCTTCTCGAAGACGCGCATGCCCGGCGTGGTCTTGCGCGTGTCGACAAGCACGGTCTTGGTGCCCTCGAGCGCAGCCGCCATCCGATGCGTGTAAGTAGCGATGCCGCTCATGCGCTGCAGGTAGTTGAGCGCCACGCGCTCTCCCGAAAGCAGCACGCGCGCGTCGCCGCGCACCTGGCCCACGTGATCGCCGGCGTGCACTTCGTCGCCATCCGAGACATCGAACAACACGGAGCTCTGCGGATCCAGCAGCTCAAAGGTGCGGGCGAATACGTCCAGGCCGGCGATAATGCCGTCGGCCTTGGCGATGAGCTCAACGGTAGCGGGGCGCGCCGTGGGGCACACGCTCGCCGTACTCACGTCCTCAAACGTGATGTCCTCGCGCAGAGCCTGCAAAATCAGATCATCGACGACGAGCTTCATGGTAATGGGATTCATGGTCTACTCCTCCACGGCCTGCGTGCCAGCAGCGCGGGCCAAATCATCGATTGCAAGGGTATCGGAACTCAGGGCGCGATGGCGTCCATCGAGCACGGGCTCACCCGCCTGCTCCACGGCCAGCGACTCGCCGGTGCGCATGTACCACGCGGCGCGGCGGCCCCAAACCAGAGACTCGAGCAGGCTGTTAGAAGCCAAGCGGTTCTTGCCGTGCACGCCGTTGCAGGCCGTCTCGCCGGCGGCGTAAAGCTCGGGCATCGAGGTCCGGCCGTCCTTGTCGACCCATACGCCGCCCATAAAGTAGTGCTGCGTGGGTGTGACGGGAATGGGCTCGTCCAGGATGTCGCGGCCGTCCTCCAGGCAGCGCGCGCGGATATTGGCAAAGTGCCCGGTCACCACGTCGCGCTCGACGGGGGCAAAGCTCAGCCACTCGTGCTCGGTGCCGTCCTGCTTCATCTGCTCGCGGATGGCGGCGGCGACAACGTCGCGCGGCTGCAGCTCGTCGGTAAAACGCTTGCCGGCGGCATTGAGCAGAATCGCGCCCTCACCGCGGCAGCTCTCGCTGATCAGGAAGGTGCGGCCCGGCTGCGGCGAGAACAGACCCGTGGGGTGAATCTGCACGTAGTCCAGGTGCTCCATCTTAATGCCATGCTCCTGCGCGATGTAGCAGGCATCGCCCGTGAGCTGCGGGTAGTTAGTCGAATGGTCGTACACGCCACCGATACCGCCCGTTGCCCACAGCGTATGGCGGGCATGGATCTTAAACGGCTTACCGGTATGCACGTCCTCAGCGGCATTTGCCAGCTCGTCAGCGGGGCGAGCTGAATCGTCCTCGTCCACGTCGACGGCGACGACGCCGGTGCACACTGTGGCGCCATCGCGCTCGGCGGTCAGGATGTCGGTCATGGCAACGTGCTCAAAAATCTGCACGTTATCCAGCTTGCGGACAGCCTGGAGCAGCTTGGTCGTAATCTCCTTGCCCGTAATATCGGCATGGAAGGCGATGCGCGGGCGGCTGTGCGCGCCCTCGCGGGTAAAGTCGAGGCTGCCGTCGGCCTTGCGCTCAAAGTCCACGCCTATGGCCAGCAGGTCGTTGATGACCGAACGGCTCGAGCGAATCATGATGTCAACACTCTCGCGGCGGTTCTCGTAATGGCCGGCGTGCATGGTGTCCTCAAAGAAGGCATCGTAGTCCGAACCTTCGGGCAGTACGCAGATGCCGCCCTGCGCGAGCATCGAATCGCACTCATCGACGGCGCCCTTGGAGAGCATGATTACGCGCGTGCTCGTCGGCAGATTGAGGGCCGCATACAGGCCCGCCACGCCGCAACCGGCAATGACGACGTCGCACTCCATATCGGGGTATTGTTTGGTTTCCACAGGAATCCTCTCCCTTGTAATGTGGCATAAGGGATGGTCCCTCATGTCACATTGGCTTAGCGCGCCGCGTACTCGAGCATGCGGTCAAGCGTGAGCTTGGCCTGATCGGCGGCCTCGTCCGACACGCCAATCTGCACCTCGCCCTCGCCCGTCTCCAGGCAGTGCACGAGCTTTTCGAGCGTGATGAGATCCATGTTGACGCAGGTGGGCTGCACCGCAGGGAAGTAGAACTTCTTGCCGGTGCCCTGGCAGCGGCGCTCGAGTTCGTAGAGCACGCCGCGGACCGTCACGATGATGAACTCGTTGGCGTCCGACTCCTCGGCATACTTGATGATGCCGGCGGTGGAGCCGATGTAGTCGGCCTCGGCCAGGACGTCGACCTTGCACTCGGGGTGCGCCAGCACGAGCGCGTCGGGATGCGCCTCCTGCGCCTCGACGATCTGCTCGACGGTGATGATGTGATGGCGCGGGCAGTAGCCGTTGTTGAGGATGACGTGCTTTTGGGGCACCTGCTCGGCCACAAAGCGGCCCAGGTTCTGGTCGGGAATGAACAAGATATGCTGCTGCGGCAGCTCGGAGACAATCTTGACGGCGTTAGAGCTGGTAACGCACACATCACTCCAGCTCTTGATCTCGACCGTCGAGTTGACGTAGCACACCACGGCCAGGTCGTCGCCATACTCGGCGCGCGCCGCGTCGACCGTCTCGCGCTTGACCATGTGCGCCATGGGGCAGCCCGCGCCCGGCTCGGGCAGCAACACGGTCTTGGTGGGATTGAGCAGCTTGGCGCTCTCGCCCATAAACTCCACGCCGCACAGCACGAT
>CAMQPJ010000161.1 GCA_947003675.1 uncultured Collinsella sp.
CGGCGTATAATCGGCGGCAGATGACTTAGACGTTAGGAAACCATGACCGATAGCATGCAGCAGATGGCGCTCGACACGCTCGGCGCCTATTTTGGCTACACCTCGTTTCGCCCGGGGCAGGACCGCATGGTGGATGCGATTCTTGCTGGCCGCGATGCGCTCGGCGTTATGCCCACAGGCGCCGGCAAGTCTATCTGCTACCAGGTGCCCGCGCTCATGCTGCCCGGCATCACCTTTGTGGTGAGTCCGTTGCTGTCGCTTATGGAGGACCAGACCCGCGCGCTGCTCGCGGCGGGTGCGCGCCCCAGCTATCTCAACTCCAGTCTTACTCCGGCCCAGCAAAATACCGTTCTCAAGCGGGCGCGCGAGGGGCGCTACCAGCTTATGTATGTGGCGCCCGAGCGCCTGCTCGAGCCGCGCTTTTTAGCCTTTGCGCAGGAAGCCGCGGCGGACGGTGGCATTGGCGTTCCGCTCGTGGCCATTGACGAGGCCCACTGCGTGAGCCAGTGGGGCCAGGATTTTCGCCCCGCTTACCTGCAGATTCGCGAGTTCATCGATTCCCTGCCGCAGCGCCCCATCGTGGCGGCGTTTACCGCCACGGCGACCGAGCGCGTGCGCGCGGACATTCAGCAGATGCTCGGCCTGCAAAATCCCGCGACGGTAGTGACGGGCTTCGATCGCAAGAACCTCTACTTTGGTTGCGAGGAGATGGGCGACAAGGCCAAGACCGCCTGGGTGCGCGACTACGTGATCGCGCATTCGAGCGAGAGCGGCATCGTGTATTGCTCGACCCGCAAGACGGTCGACGCGCTGGCCGCGGAGCTTGCCGAGGCACTGGGCCCCAGCGGCATTCGCGTGGGCCGCTACCATGCCGGCATGGGCAACGACGTCCGCCGGCAAAGCCAGCGCGCTTTTATCGACGACGACATCCAGGTGATGGTTGCCACCAACGCCTTTGGCATGGGCATCGACAAGCCCAACGTGCGCTACGTGATCCACAACAACGTGCCCGAGAGCATCGAGGCCTACTACCAGGAGGCGGGCCGCGCTGGCCGCGATGGCGATCCGGCCAGCTGCCATCTGCTGTGGAACGGTAACGATTTTCGCATGCGCCGCTTTCTGATCGATCGCGGCGATGCTGCCGACGAGGCGCTCGATGACGAGCAGCGCGCGTGGGCGCTCCAGAACCGTTATCGCCTGCTCAGCCAGATGGAGGGCTACTGTAATACCACCGGCTGTCTGCGCGAATACATGCTGCGCTACTTTGGCGATGAGGCCGCGGCCGAGCATGCTGCTGCGGCTGGTGCGGGCGCCACCGCCACGGACGACGCCGAGGGCTGCGGCAACTGCAGCAACTGTCTCACGCAGTTCGAGGTCGAGGACGTCACCGATATGGCTCGCGCCGCTGTGCGCTATGTGGCCACGCGTCCCATGCGCTTTGGCAAGTCGCTGATCGCCGATGTGCTCCACGGCGGCAACACCGAGCGCATTCGCCAGATGCATCTGGACGAGGACCGCGGCTACGGTGAGCTGCCGAGTGAATCGGTCGGGCGCATCAAGGACATCATCGGCCAGCTGTGCGGCCGCGGTTATTTGGCCACTTCGCAGGGGCAATACCCGGTCGTGGGGCTGGGCCCGCGTGCCGCCGAGGTCGAGGATGAGGCGTTTGCCTTTACCGTTAAGCGTCGCGCGTCCAAGCGCAAGGCCTCGGCCCGCGCCCGCCGCGCCGTCGATCTGCTGCGCGAGGAGGCCGAGCTGGATCAGCGCCCGCGCGTGGGCGACGATGCCGAGCTGTTCGAGCGCCTGCGTGCCCTCCGCAAGGAGATTTCGACCGAGCTGGAGATGGCGCCGTACATGGTCTTTTCCGACAAGGCCCTGCGCGGCCTGTGCCGCCTGCGCCCGCAGACGCGCGACGAGCTGATCCAGGTCAACGGCATTGGCGAGAAAAAGGCCGACGCCTTTGGCGAGCAGTTTATGGCGGCAATTGAAGAGTTTGAGTCCGAGCATGCGCGGGATGGAGCGTAACGATGGTAGCCGATAGCAAGACCGACCGTACTGACGTGTCCGCCGTACCGCTGTACCAGCAGGTCATGGACGACCTAAAGGGCGAGATCGCGCGCGGTGTGTACGTGGCCGGCTCGCGCATTCCTTCCGAGATGGAGCTCGCGAAGTCCTATGGCGTGGGACGCGTCACCGTGCGTCGCGCCATCGAGGAGCTGTCGCGTGCGGGGTATCTCAACCGCCAGCAGGGGAGGGGCACCTTTGTGTGTGCGCCCAAGCTCAAGCGCAAGATTCGCCAGAAGGGTGACGTCCAGAGCTTTACTGAGGGTTGTGCTGCCAACGACATGGTGCCGGGTGCGCGTCTGGTGTCGCGCACGGTGGTCGCGGCGACGCACGAGGATGCGGCGTTCTTTGGCGTGGAGCCCGGCTGCGAGCTTATCGTGGTCGAACGCGTGCGCACAGCCGACGGCATCCCTGTCATGCTCGAGAACAACGCCTTTGTGCTCGCCGACCATCCCTACCTGCAGACGCTTGCCGACAAGGACCTCACGGACAATTCCATCTTTGCGCTCGTTGCCGAGCATTCGGGTCGCGCGCCGCTCAAGTCCGACCCCTGCACCGTGGAGATTGCGCTTGCCGATGCCCAAACGGCCCCGCTGCTGGAGGTGCCGGTCGGTGAGCCGCTCTTCTATATGGAGGCCTACTTTACCGACGCCGGTGGGCACCCTCTGTTGCTCGGTCGCCAAAAGATTGTGGGCTCGCGCTACGTCTTCGACATCTAACGTCCACAGATAGAACAACATAGAACAAATTTGCCGAGATGACTTCACGGGCGTCGCCGTGCATGTTATAAATAGGACAACATAGAACGACAGCAGGTACGAGCCGTCGTCGCTCAAAGCCGCCCCACAAGGAGGAACATCACCATGAACGCACATGATCTGGTTCAGGAAATCATCGAGCGCAAGGGCAAGATTGAGAACGTCTTTTGGATCGCTTGTGGCGGTTCGATGATCGACCTGATGCCGGCCAACGACCTGCTCAAGCGCGAGGCCACCACGTTTTCCTCGACGGTCTACACGGCACGCGAGTTTTGCCTGATGGCTCCCAAGAGTCTTGGCGAGAAGTCGCTCGTCATCGCCTGCAGCCACAGCGGCAACACGCAGGAGGTCGTCGACGGCTGCGAGATGGCGCTGGCCGCCGGTGCCGAGGTCGTCGCCATGACCGACTGCGAGGGCTCCAAGATCGACAACGGCAAGTGGACCACCTGGGTCTACCCCTGGGGCGAGGGCGTGCCGCAGGCCGAGGTGCCTCAGGGTATCGGCGCTCTGATCGCCGCCGAGCTGCTCGACCAGCAGGAAGGCTACGAGGCACTCGCCGACATGTACGAGGGCCTCAAGCAGATGGATGCGCTGCTGCCCGCCGCCCGCGAGAAGGTCAACGCCGAGCTGGGCGCCCGCTTTGCCGAGCTCTGCCAGCAGCACAAGTTCTTCTATATCCTGGGCTCCGGCCCCAACTTTAGCCAGACCTACGCCATGGCCATCTGTTCGCTCATGGAGATGCAGTGGCAGCACTGCTGCTACATCCACTCCGGCGAGTACTTCCACGGCCCCTTCGAGGCCACCGAGCCCGGCGTGTTCTACTTTGTGCAGCTTGGCGCGGGCGAGTGCCGCCCCATGGAGGAGCGCGCCCTTGCGTTCCTCAACACGCACACCGATACGATTATGGTGCTCGACGCGCTTGAGTACGGTGTGGACGACGTGCCTGCCAGCGTGCGTTCGTACCTGGAGCCGATTTTCTTCTACAACATGAGCTGCGAGCTGCGCGCCGCACGCGGCAAGGTCTTCGACCACAGCCCCGAGGTTCGTCGCTACATGGGCATCGAGCAGTACTAGGTACCGGGAATTATCTTTTTTGACGGGGCCTGCGCTGCGCGCGGGCCCCGTTTTGCGTTGTGGCAGCCGGATTCGTGTCTGCGCGAAAACGAAGGTGAATACTTTTCCGCGAAGTGAACGACCTATTTTGGACCCCCGAAGCATCCACACTTTTTGACGCCAAAACTGCAGGGAAAACTCGACGAAACCGCAGGAAACGGCGTCTGAAAAGTGTCGATGCTTCGGGGGCTCGTTTTTACTAGTTCACATAGCGGAAAAGTATTAACCTT
>CAMQPJ010000162.1 GCA_947003675.1 uncultured Collinsella sp.
AGTCCACGGTGATGTCGAGGTTCTTGCCGACGAGACCTACGTAGCCGCCCTCGGCAGCCTTGGGACTATCTGCGTGGCAGAGAACCCACTTGTCGGCCTTCCAGTAGCAGTAGCTATCACCGGCCGCGGACATGTCGGCCGCAGCCTCGGGGCGCGGACCGTTGGTGCCGGCGGGCAGCGCAACCATCACCTGGAAGCCACCGTCGTCGACCATGCACGGCGTGTAGTGCAACGTGGTGGCGTAGACCTCGACGAGCGTGCCGGCGGGCGCGCGGAACGCCTTGACCTGCGCGGTGTCGAGCTTGCCGTCGACAATCTGCTCACGCTTGGCGAGCAGCAGAATAAAGTCGCGAGCACCCAGGTTGAACTCGCTCGCGCGGTGATACTCCAAGCAGTTGAGCTTCGTGTTGTGGCCGTTGCACCAGCCCAGCTGGAACGGACGGCCGCCATACATGAGCAGGCCGAGCGCATCGGCGCCCTCGACCTGCTCCAGCTCAGGCGCGGAGGCCACGTACTTGCTGCCCTCGGGGATGGGCGTTGCGGAGAGCGCCTCGACGAGCGGAGCGGTCAGGCTGGAGGGTACGTCGTCCCACACGCGGCCGTAGGACTTGAACTCGGGATCGGTAACAGAGTAGATATGCATGTTCGCTCCTGTTCGTTTATGTGATATTACGAACATTCTAGAACAATCACGCGCGGTTTTAAACGTCCGCCATGTCCGCTCAACAAAAAGGCACCCCCGCATAAGCGAAGGCGCCCAGTGAACTCATTTTGAGCGACGAAACCTTTACGCCTGCTGATAGTGCAGGTGTGCCTCATCGATATCGATCAGATCGCGGTCGAGATAGCGACGCGCGAGCCAATTTGCCATAGGGAGATTCTGGTCCAGGTAGTTACCGCACTCTTCGGGAGCGGCACCGGGGACATCGCCCTCGAAGCCAGCAACAAACTCGAACAACTCGCGCACGAGCAGCAAGATCTCCTCACTCGTCACCTCGCCAAACACAACCAGGTAAAAGCCCGTGCGGCAGCCCATAGGGCCAAAGTAGACAATACGGCTCGACCACTCGGCATGGTTGCGAAGGAACGTCGCGCCCAGATGCTCGATGGTGTGGCACTCGGCCGTGTTCATAACCGGTTCTTTGTTGGGCGTGGTCAAGCGCAGGTCAAAGGTGGTGACGGCGGCACCGGTCGCCGGATCGCGGTCGACGCGGCTCACATACACGCCGGGCTCAAGCAGCAGATGGTCAACGGAAAAACTCGCGATGCGCTCCATGGCAGATCCTCTCGGTAGTCAATTTGGGACAGGGCTCTTTTAGCTGGTCGCAACAATCCCACCCATGATAGCAGTCAAAAAAGCCCCGTCCCAAATGACTACTTTGGGACGGGGCGCCGCGCAGCCGATAATATCGACCGTTCAGCATCTAGTTTTCTGACCCCTCACCTATTGATGCTGCGTCGTCCGCAATGCAGAGCGTGCGAGCAGCTCAACAGCCAAAAACCCGGCAGCGACTGTAATCGCCACCAGACCAATAGATGGCCTGCACTTACAGCACCTGCAAACAAGTTGCGACGGCACCGTAGATATTGGCGTCGTTACCCAGCTGCGCCGGGACCACGTGCGGACGAGGCATATCTTTCAGAAAACCAGTGTAGTGCGCCATGACGTCATCCATCTTACGGTCGAGCGCCTCGAACAGCGCGGGATGGCAGCTGATGCCACCACCAATCGCGAAGACTGCCGGGTCGATGACGCACTGCAGATTCACAAGCACACGATCAAACAGCTCAGCATAGGCATCCAATCCGCGCTGCACGGCGGCGACTTCGGACGCGCTCCCGTGCTCCAGTAGCTCGAAGATCCGTCGGCCATCGAGGGCCTCCAGTTCAGCTTCATCCGAAATGCCAAGTTCGACTGCCACGAGATTCTGCAGGCCGTGCCATCCGCTCGAAGTCGCGAACGTATCACGATGATCAAGCGGTTCGCTTACGTTGTTGGACAGGAAGCTGAACTCGCCCGCGAAGCCGCCCGCACCTGTCAGCACCCGGCCGTCAACCACGATGCCTCCGCCGATGCCCGTACCGATTACCGCCACGCAACCCACGTCCACGCCGCGCAACGCGCCGGCAGCGTACTCGCCAAGCGCACAGCTTTTGCCGTCGTTGACAACGGTCACGGGCAGCCCCAGCCGTTCGCGCAGCGCTCGGCCAAGCGGAAACCCGTCCATGTACGGCAGCGCACCACCGCGATGGATCGTCCCGTCTGGATCGACCTCGTAACCGAAGATGCCACCTGGGGCCGAGATGCCCACGCCTACAACCTGTCCGCGATACGGCCCTACGAGTGCCGCGAGCGCGTCGACCAGCTGATCGGCCGAGACGAACGCCGTCGGAATCGAACCACGGTCACCAAACTCGTAGTTCTCATTCACAATCGCCCATTTGACGCTCGTTCCGCCGATATCAATTCCAAACAGCTGCCTCATGGCCGCTCCCCTCTCGCTCAATGCGTCTACATGCTCGCAGGCTCTTCCATAAAGGCCATGAGCCTGCGGTTGAGCAGACGACCCCAAAACGTGCAGATACCGCCCGCCAGGAGCGCGGCGGCTACGGTGCCGATACCGATGCCCACCGCAGCACCCGTACGCACAAGCCCGTAGACCAGTGAGATGCCCACACAGCTCCCGTCAAAGAAATACTTCGCCTTACCAAATTCACAGTGAAACACCTGGGAGAGCGTCTGCACCATGCCGTCGGGCGCAACGGGAACGAGCCGCGCGGAGACGATCGGCGTCACGCCGAGCGCTGTGAACGATACGGCGATGACCAGCATGACCAGGCCATCGATGAGTCCCGTTGCGGTAAATGGAAACAGCCAGATATCCAGCACGTCGATGAAAACGCTAAACAGCAGACTGACGGGTATCTGCAAGAGAATCTTGACATCCGGGTAGCGCACCAGGAGAAGCTGGGCAACCACGAATACGCAATACACGATAAACGATGCCGTACCGAGGCTCAAACCCTCGATGATATACATCAGGTACGGCACCGTACTCATGGGCGCTACACCAAGCCCCGTGCGTGCATTCATTACAACGCCGCAGCTCAGGAATAGTATCCCACATACGTAGACCATCATTCGACGCGTTGGACTCTACCGCATCACATCACTCTCTCGTTCGCATCTTCACCTATCGGCACGAATAGCGCTCCGTAACATCGCCCCAAGGCGTCACTCGTACGCAATCGTCGCCTCGACGGCGTGGCGCCAGCCGGCGATCTTTTTGGCGCGCTCGTCGGCGGTCATGGCAGGCTCCACGATGCCGCGGGCCCCATAGACGTCGACGACATCGCGCGTGTACATGCCCAGCGCAATGCCGCAGGCCCAGGCCGCACCCAGGCCGCTCATCTCGTCGTTGCTCGCGATGCGGATAGGCGAGCCAACCAAGTCGCTCTCAAACTGCATCAGGTACGCATCGCGCGTGGGACCACCGTCAACGCGAAGCTCGGACAGCACCGCGCCCGAATCCTCGACCATCGCATCGATCACGTCAAAGATCTGATAGGCGATCGACTCGTCGGCGGCCTTCACGAACTCCGCGCGACCCGTGGTACGCGTCATGCCAAAGACGCAGCCCTCGGCGTCACTCGCCCAGTGCGGCGCGCCCAAACCGGTAAACGCCGGCACAAAGTAGACGCGGCTCGCCGGATTGGCAGCGTAGCACAGGTCGGTAACTTCCTCGGGGTTATTGATGAGCTCCAGATCGTCGCGCAGCCACGTCTTGACAGCACCGGCGTAGCTCACGTTGCCCTCGAGCACGTACTCGGTCACGCCGTCCATACGCCATGCGAGCGAGCTCGAAAGCCCGTGCGAGCTGGCAACGAACTCGTCGCCGACGTTCATCATGACCGAGCTGCCGGTGCCATAGGTCGCCTTGGCCATACCGCGGCTGTGGCAGCCCTGCGCGAACAAGGCCGCGTGGCTGTCGCCCAGCACGCCGTGAATGGGCACGGGCGCTGGCAAAAAGCCGCCCAGATCCGTCATGCCGAACAGGCCATCGGAATCGGTCACCTGCGGCAGGCAGGCCACGTCGACGCCAAAGGCCTCGCACACCGGCTCGCTCCAGCAGCCACGGCGCAGGTCAAAGAGC
>CAMQPJ010000163.1 GCA_947003675.1 uncultured Collinsella sp.
GCGAGACGACTACCATGTGCTTTACCTGCGGCATGCGTAACATCTCTTCGGGCGCCGTCATCGCCACGCAGTACTTTCCGGGCGAAGTCGTGTTTCCCGTCATGTGCGGAACGCTGTTTCAGCAGGTGCTGGCCTCGATTATCGGGCATCTCTTTGAGCGTCTGACCGGCGAGGAGCGCGCCAAACAGCGCAAGCGGGTCAAGGCCGGCCGCGACGCGATGGCACGCTAGGCAGCACACTTTTCGCAGGCGCTCGCCTTTCTACACGAGCGTTTCCAGATGCGCGCGCAGGCGCTCAGCATCGATATCGAGCGTTGTCTCGGCATTGACCTGGGCCAGGCGATAGCCCACAAAGTAGGGCGATACCACCCAACGTGGCAGCGCCTTGGCAATGGTCCGGCCGTCCATGTGGTAGAAGAACAAGTTGTACGACTCCGCGCGACCGCCGTGATGCTCGTGCAGGATATAGCGCAGGGCCACCTGAATCGCATCGACAAACAGGTCCGCTTCGGCTTGGTCTCGCGCGTCATCGCTGGCGGCGATTCCCTGCGGGGCTGAAACGTTGACCTCAAAGAATCCCATGATCGGCTCGGTTGAGATGCTGACCGAGATTCTCCCCTGCTGCCAGACATTGATGCCTTCGAAATTGGCGGAAGCCAGCGCAGCATAGCCGTCCTCCTGTTCCAAGCCCACAATCTGCATGTGTGGATGGACGAGGCTGCCGCCCGAAAGCGGGCCTTTGTTCTTGTACATGAGCACACTGCGGTACTGTTGGGAATCGATCATCTGCTGCCAGCAGCCCAGGGCAAACCGCATCACATGATGCAGCTCATCCGGCGCATAGGTCACCAGGTCGGCGTCGTGATTGGCCGACTCGATCAATACGGTCTGACGGGTGGCTCGCAAGGTCTTGAACTTATTCTCGAGCCAGATGCAGTCACCATCGCGCTGGATGATGTTGGCGAGCCCCTCCGTGTCACAAAAGGGGCACGCGGTGCCAGGACGACGGTTGTCGTCGGGCTTACCGCTCGCCTGCTGAACGTCAAATACCAGCGCCACGGGTTATACCTCCAGCGGCACGATCTTGGTGCCATGGAGCTCGGAGACGCCTAGCGCCGCCGCGACCGCGTCGCGATTTGCCGTGGTAATGCCGCCCCCGGGAAGGATGGTCAAGCGATCGCCCGCATACTCGATTAAACGAGCCAGGTGATTGAAATTATCCTCGATCGGCGTACCGGCCGCACCGCCATGCGTGAGGATGCGCGTAACGCCGCAGTCGGCAAGTGTATCAATCGCATCGAGCTGAGCCTCGGGCGAGAGCTGGTCAAATGCCATGTGGAAGGTGATGTCAAGGGACTCGCGCTTGCACTCCTCGGTCGCGCAGCCCGTAGCCATAACGAGGGCGCCGAGGGTGAGCTCGTCGAGCGCCCAGCCGCCGGCACAGGGCTTGCAGCAGCCAAAGACCAGGCCATCGACGCCGGCGCTCACGGCAAGGCCCAGGTCCATCTCCATCATGCGCAGCTCGTCCTGGTTGTAATGAAAGTCGCCACCACGCGGACGAATCATGCACATCACTCGCGCGTCATGCTCGTGAGCGTAGTTGACTGTAGCGCTGATAACGCCGGCGGAAGGCGTGGTGCCACCGACGGCGAGGTTGTCACACAGCTCAATGCGCCCCGCACTGGCCTCGATGGCCGCCGGCACTCGCTCAAAGTTCTCGGCACAAAACTCGTACAGCATAGATAGGCCCCCAATGACAGCAGATGTTTTCCGACGGGCATTGTCACACATCCCCATGAAGTTGCGGTGGAATAGGGACTGTTTTGGCGTCTAGAGCCTTCATTTAGTCCCTATTTCACCGCAACCCAGAATGATCTCTTGGGGACGGCACAGCTGGCCGAAAAATGTTGCCGATGGTGAATGTTGCGCAACAAGATTTCGGAATCCCGATTAACCATGGCAGTATCGCATTCGTATTTAGAGGAAAGGATTGCCATGTTTAAGAGCATCCAAAAGAGCGGAAGGATCGCAGCGGTCGCCATCGGCCTGATCGCGGCCCTGTCTCCGCTCGCAGCCCCTCCCGCAGCATTAGCCGGCGACACCGTACCGACGCCTGAACTTGAGAAGTCGTATAGCTTTAAGGTCAGCAGCGATAACTCGTATGTCAGCACAAGCGACGATTCAAAGTTCGGCTATTTATACGATTACGATTACGATGAGGATGACGGTTACAACTTAAAGAGCATAACCCTCATCAATTTTAAAGACGGCAGTGCAAGCCCAGTTGCCATCCCGGACAAAAGCCTTGGATCAGCATGCCCCACATCCAGCAATCAGCTCTACTGGCAAGACGGCAATAATTTGGTCGTATTCTCGCCAGACAACCAAAGTCAAACAGTCCATCCCATCATTTCGGCCAAATATGCCTACACCGATGAAACCATCTCTTACGATGGAAATAGAGCAGCCGTCGAGCACTATGACCATGAATCTGAGCTTAAAAAAATCGAGATCTATGACCTTAAGTCTGACAAGTTAATTCAAACATATCAATCTGATAAAGATGACTCTTATTGCTACTACTCAGACGATATGAGCCGTCTCTATTTCTTGCCATACGATGCTGAGAAAGGCGTTGTTTCTCTTAGGGTTTTCAATTGCGATACAGGGTCAACGGAATTGAAAACGGTTAACGTGAAAAAAGATGATAGGTCTTCGGACATCGACCATATCGTCACCAGCTCTAACTCGGACGATATTTATCTTCAGAGCGACACCGCATTAATAAAAGCAGACCGTGATGGAAATATGAGCGTTGTTTTCAACGATGATGACCACGCTCCTGAATGGCCTTATTCATGCCCGTCGGCAGAGCTTTATGTCCTCTATACAAAGAAGGGATCGAACGATCTTTTTGAAGAAGATGACGGCGATTACTACCTGAATGAAAAAGATGCGAATCTTAGTGTTTATGACCTGAAAAGTGACAAGATCATCAGCTCAATTGCTTATCCCTTTGGCGAAGGATATCTCAGCGACATCTCGCATGATGGCGGAATCATGCTTGGGACGTACTCAGACGATGACAAGTCTTCGGCATGCCTAGTCGATGCAAAAACCGGGGCCAAGAGCGAGTTTGATTCTCATTGGTGCGGCCCTACTTTCATGAATGGCGATCGCGAGATTTGGACTGATTATTACGATGAAGACTCATCAACGCTTCACGTAAACATCTACAAGTCCAATATCCCCCATTCGCTGCCTGAGGATGTTCTCTACTTTGTCCAGACTCACCTGCCGTTTGTTATTGGCGGCGGCGTGGCGGTCGTCCTCATCATCGGTGGCGCGATTGTTGTCCTTTGTATCCGCAAGAAGCGCGCGAAGGCCGCGAACGGTGCGACAGCCGCAACGCCCAAGCCCAAGCGCAAGCAACGCCGTCGCCAGAAGCGTGCCCAGCAGAACGTCGTTCCACCCACAGCGCCTGCGATGCCGACGGCGCCGGCAGCTCCGGCCGAGCCCGCCCGCTTCTGCCGTCACTGCGGAACCCCGCTCGTACCCGAAGCCCAGTTCTGCCCAACATGCGGACAAAAGGTAGACTAGCGACCAAAACCCAGTAGACCCCAACCACCAAGGCCCCGTTCCGGCACATTCTGGAACGGGGCCTTGGCTTGGTGCAGGGGTGCTAATTTGGGACGGTCATCGTCGCACGCCCCAATGAAGTTGCGGTGGAATAAGGACTGTTTTGGCCTCTGGAGCCTTCATTTAGTCCCTATTTCACCGCAACAAAAAAGGGGCGCTGACCGGGTTGGTCAGCGCCCTTTTTGTCGGATGGGTTAGCCTCCGAGATAGGCTTTGCGGACGTTATCGTCGTGCAGGAGCTCTTGACCCGTGCCGGTCATGGTTATCTTGCCGGTCTCGAGCACGTAGCCGCGCGTAGCAATCGAGAGCGCCATCTGCGCGTTCTGCTCGACCAGGAGCACCGTGGTGCCGGCCTTGTGCAGGTCCTCGACAATCTGGAAGATCTGCTCAATCAGAATCGGCGCCAGGCCCATGGAAGGCTCGTCGAGCATGAGCAGCTTGGGGTTGCTCATAAGAGCGCGGCCCATAACGAGCATCTGCTGCTCGCCGCCCGAAAGGGTGCCGGCGACCT
>CAMQPJ010000164.1 GCA_947003675.1 uncultured Collinsella sp.
TGGTCGGAATACATGATGCCGGAGGGCACCTGGTGCAGGCCGTACTTCTTGCCGTTGACGACGATGGTGTGGCCGGCGTTATTACCGCCCGAATAGCGCACGACGGCATCGAAGTCGCCGGCGACCAGGTCGCAGATCTTACCCTTGCCCTCATCGCCCCACTGGGCACCGACCAAAACGGTTGACGGCATGTTTACTCCTTACATTCATGGACTGTCTACGCGCCACGCCGGCACGCAGAAGCACAAAACATTCCCAGTATACCCGTGCAACGGGCGCCTGTCCTACTCCTCGGTATGCGCCCCATCAAGCTCATAGAACTTGGTGGATGCCGGCAGGAACATCAGGTCGACGTCACCGATCGGGCCCGAACGGTTCTTGGCCACGACGATACGCGTAACGCCCTCGTCGGGTCGATCGTCACGCGAGGCCTCGGCCTCATCGGCGGAGCGGTCCAAGAACATAACGATGTCGGCGTCCTGCTCGATGGAGCCCGATTCACGCAGGTCGGACAGCTGCGGGCGCTTGCCGGTACGGGACTCAACCTGACGCGACAGCTGCGATAGCGCGATTAACGGAATCTTGAGCTCCTTGGCCATGATCTTTAAACCACGCGACATCTCGGAGACCTCGACGGTACGGCTCTCGGAGCGACGTCCCGGCGGAGGACTCACCAGCTGCAGGTAGTCCAGGATAATGATGGCCTTCTCCTTGTTGTGGAGCATGCGGCGGCTCTTGGCGCGAATCTCGGTCACCGTGGTGCCGGGCGTATCGTCAATCAGAATGTCGAGCTTAGACAAGGTCTGCGTGGCCTCGTTGATATTGGCCCACTGTTCGGGACTAATGCGGCCCGTACGGAAGTCGCTGATCGAGATCATGGCGTAGGCGCAAATCAGGCGCTGGGCAATTTCCTTGCCCGACATCTCCAACGAAAAGAAGCCGACGGTATAGCCCGCAGCGGCGGCATTCAGCGCCAGGTTCAGAGCGAACGACGTCTTACCCACAGCAGGGCGGGCGCCGATAATGATGAGCTGGCCCTCGCGGAAGCCCATGAGCATGCGGTCGAGTGACGGGAAGCCCGTGGGCACGCCCGCAGCCTGACCACCGGCCTGACACACTTCCTCGGCCTCGTTATAGGCCTCAACCATAAACTCGGTCAGCGTCTTGTAGCTCGACTTGACCTCGCGTGCCGTGACCTTGAGCAGCTTGCTCTCGGCTAGCTCCACGACCTCCTTGGTGTCGGTGGGGGCGTTATATGCCAGCGCGTTGATCTCGTTGGTGGCGCCGATCAGCTCACGCAGCATCGAATCGCGGCGAACGATGGCGGCATGGTGCTGCCAGTTGACGAGCGACAGAGTCTGACCCATCAACTCCAAAATGTACGCCTCGCCGCCCACGGCATCGAGCTTGTTGATGCTTCGCAGGTAATCGATCAGCGAGATGGAGTCGATGGGAATGCGGCTGTTGTACATATCGACCATCGCGGTGTAGATGGTCTTATGAATGGGCCGGTAGAAATCATCGGGCTGCAGCTCGACCTGGGCCTCTTCGACCACCTCGGGCGATAGCAGCATAGCGGCCAGTACATTGGCCTCTGCATCTTGGTTTTGGGGAAGACCCAACTTTGAGCCGCGGTCCTCAACCGTCAGCCCGGTCTCCCTATCGTCATATGCCATGAGCATCCTCATTCATATCGCTTGCGAGCATCCATAGTATCAGCCACGGTCCCAAAACGCGCCGCGCGCCGCCAATCATCACCGAACCAAACGGATGAACGGTCCTGTATATAGGACTTCGACGCAACGTTCACCATGACACTCACTCAGCGCAAAAAACAAAAGGGCGCCCTGGTTTCCCAGAGCGCCCTTCTTAGAACAAGATTGTTGCGTTGCAGCAAATGCTACTCGGCAGCAGCCTCAGTCTCGACCTCGGCGGTCTCGGCCTCGGCGACCTCAGCGGCCTCCTCGACCTCAGCCTCGGCAGCGAGCTCCTCGGCGGTAACGCCGACGAGAACGACAACCTCGGCCTTGATCTCGCGGTACAGCGAGATGGCAACGGTGTGGGCACCGGCAACCTTGATGGGCTTACCGAGCTCGACGCGCTTGCGGTCGATGTCCATACCGAGCTGAGCCTTGATGGCGTCAGCGACCATAGCGGCGGTAACGGAGCCAAAGAGGATGCCCTCGTCGCCGACCTTGACGTCAACGGTGACCGTCTTGCCCTCGAAGGCAGCCTTGGTCTCGTTGGCGGTAGCCAGACGGACGGCCTCGCGCTTGGCGATGTTGTTGCGACGCTCGTCAAGCTGCTTGAGGTTGCCCTTGGTGGCGGCAACAGCGAGCTTCTTGGGGAACAGGAAGTTCTCAGCGTAACCCTGAGCGACCTCTACGACGTCACCCTCGCCGCCCTTGCCCTTGATCTCATCGAGAAGAATAACCTTCATGATGCGTCTCCCTTCTTAGCCGCGGTCGCGGTTGCCACGAGAGGAAACCACGGGGACGGTGTACGGCAGGAGAGCCATCTCGCGGGCGCGCTTGATGGCGTTGGCGATGTCATGCTGATGCTGCGTGCAAGCGCCAGTGACGCGACGGGGCTTGATCTTGCCACGGTCGGTCATGTACTTACGGAGAAGCTGAGTGTCCTTATAGTCGATGAACTCAGTGTTCTCCTTGCAGAACTGGCAGTACTTACGACGCGGCTGACGTGCAGAAAAATCATTAGCCATGTCAAAATACCTTTCATTTGGCAACTTCGGCGAACCGAAGCCGCCTCTCACTCAAAAATAGGTGAACAACCCTTAGAACGGGATGTCCTCATCGTAGACGTCGACCGCGGGCGGCGTAGCCACCGGTGCGGCAGGACGTGCTGCGGGCGCGGGAGCTGCGGGGGCGTAACCGCCCTGGTCGTAGCCACCCTGGCCACCACGGGAGCTCATAAACTCGATCTCATCGACGATGACCTCAAGCTTGCTCCGGCGCTGGCCGTCGCGCTCCCAAGAGCTGTAGCGCAGCTTGCCCTCGATCGCGACCTTGTTTCCCTTTGCCAGGAAACGGCTCACGGCCTCGGCGCGGGTGCCGAACATGGTGCAGTCGACAAAGTTGGGATAGTCCTCCCACTCGCCAGTCTGCGCGTTGCGGCGACGATCGTTCACGGCAACGCCAAAGGACAGAACCTGGGTTCCGCCGGCGGTGGCGCGCAGCTCGGGATCGCGGGTGAGGTTACCGGTGATGTTCACTCGATTGATGCTCATAACTCACTACTTCCTCTTGGGGCACAAGCCCAGTCCAAAACGACAGTCTTACTCCTGGTCGTCGCGACGGACGATCATGTGGCGGACCACAGCGTCGGTGATGCGCAGGACGCGATCAAGCTCGGCGATCTGGGTAGGATCTGCGTGGAAGTTGATGAGGGTGTAGTCACCATCGGTGAGGTCGTTGATCTCGTAGGCGAGCTTGCGCTTGCCCCACTCGTCAACGGAGTCGACCTTGCCAGCGCCCTCAGCGATCGTGGTATCGATACGCTTCATAACAGCGAGACGAGTCTCGGGGTCGAGCGACGGGTCAACAAAGAACAGCAGTTCATAAGCCTTCATATTGTCACCTCCTCTGGGCAAATGTGGCTTCAGGTCGTGAAGGTGCGCCTGAAGCAGGAAAAGACTTGGTAATAATATCTTTCAACCTCCTAGGCTGCAAGAATATGCAGCTACAACCTCATGACCTCCACATATGCCCATAGTCGCACGGTGTTTCATGCGCATTCCAACCAAATGCCGACCAAGAGCTTGACGGATTTGTGGACAAGATACGATGCCGCGGGGACAAGCTGAGCCAAGCCGCAGGTCAACGGGCACAGGGCTGTGGTCGCAAGATGCATACCGGTGGTCCACAGCACCACCCAAAGATTTTTAAATTCATTGCCAAGTCGCTCATGAATACCCCTTTTGAACAATTAAGTTGATCAACCACGCTGGTCGGAAGCCGTTTTTTTGGCACCTCAAACCCCACTGCAACGCCAAGCGCGGCCAAGCGTTTTAAAAAATGCCAACTTTTCTGTTTGCACTTAGCGATTCCTCGTGTATACTGACTTTCGCATTTAACGGAGAGTTGTCCGAGTGGCCGAAGGAGCACGATTGGAAATCGTGTAGGCGTCA
>CAMQPJ010000165.1 GCA_947003675.1 uncultured Collinsella sp.
GCGCTCGCGGGAGTCACGAGCAAACGCGTTACACCTGTGAGACGGCGGCGCGCAGGCTGGCAAAACAGCCTATCTCGACGCCGTCTGCGCGAGGCAAGCGCGAGCGATGGCGGCCTGACCGTAGGCGATGCAGCCGTCGTTGACGGGCACAGCGTGGGGGACAAGTACGGTAAGGCCTGCGCTTTTGAGCTCGCGGGTAAGGAGCTGGAGCAGAAGTCGGTTCATGAACACGCCGCCCGAGAGGGCGATGGTGTCGATGCCCTCTCGGGCGCATATTTCGCTGGCGATGCGTGCCGAGGAGCGTGCAACGGCGACATGGAAGCCGAGCGCGAGCCTGTCGGCGGGCGCCCCGGCTTCAATTCCCTCCAAAAGTGCCTCAAAGAGTGCTTTCTGGTCCAGAACATAGGGGCCGTCCAACCACGATGGGCCAGATGCGGAATAGCCGGCGTTGTCGTCGGGAAAACGGGCGATTTCGCTGTTGAGCGCGCGCCAGGCGGCGGCTTCGAGCTCGATAGCGGGTTCACCCTCGTAGGTTGCCTGGCCACAAATGCCCAAAATCGCGGCTGCGGCATCAAACAGGCGACCCATGCTGCTGGTGCGCGGACTGTTGATGCCGCGCTCGATCATCGTTGCCGTTATGCTGCGCGTTTGCTCGTCAAGACTGCTCAAGAGCCCCACGGCTCCCGGGTGCTCGAGCAGGTCGAGCTCGCTGAGCAGGGCAAAGGCGTTGCGGCGGGCATCGTGTACGGATGCGGCGCCACCGGGAAGCGCCCAGGCGCGCAGATGCGCGACGCGCTCAAAATCGGCGAGACGGGCGATAAGAAATTCGCCGCCCCATATGGTGCCATCGGTGCCGGCGCCCGTGCCGTCGAAGGCGATGCCGAGGACACGCGCATCGGGCGCAAGCCGGCCTGCGGCAATCGCCTCTGCCATGACGCTCGCGATGTGCGCATGATGGTGCTGGACTTCGATAAGCGGCAGATTGTGCTCCTGTGCCTGCTTGCGCGCCCATTGGCTCGACAGATAGCTGGGATGCATGTCGCATGCCAAGGCGGCAGGCGCCAGGTCAAAGAGGTTTTCCAGACGCGTGCGCGCGGCGCTCCAAGCATCGAAAGTCGCGCCGTTTTCGACATCGCCGATATGCTGCGACACAAAACAGGCCGTATGGCCGTCGGCGTCCTCGCGCGTGAGTGCGATCGTGGCTTTTTGCTGCGGCCCGCAGGCGAGCACGCAGGGCGTGGTGCCATCGAGCGCCGGCAACGACAGCGGCTGCGGCGCATATCCGCGTGCGCGGCGCACGGGCATGACGTCGCCGTCGACCGCGCGTACCACGGAGTCGTCGTAGCGCGACAGAATCGCGCGGTCGTTACCGAGCAGCGCGTCGGCGATGCCAGCGGCAACGAGATGCTCCCATGCAAGGGCATCGTCGGTCTCGATGGGCTCTTCGCTCAGGTTTCCGCTGGTCATGACGAGTGCGCTCATGCCGCGCGCCGCGGCTGCGGCGAGCAGCAAATGTTGAAGCGGGGTGTAGGGGAGCATGACGCCGAGCTCGGGCAAGTCGTGCGCGACGGATGGCGCGAGATCAGGGTCGTCGGGGGAGCCGTGGGTGTCGCTGCCGGTTGCGCGGCGACGCAACAGCACAATGGGACGAACGCTGCTGGCCAGCAGGTCGCGCTCAACGCCATCGATATGACACAGGCGCTCGGCGTCGGCAAGGCCGCGCACCATAACGGCAAGCGGCTTATTGCTACGACGCTTGCGACGGCGCAGCTCGCGCACCTCTTGTTCGTTGCTGGCATCGCAGGCAAGGTGGAATCCGCCCAGACCCTTGATGGCGACGATGCCGCCGTCTGCCAGCAGCTCGACGCAACGTTCGATGATGGCATCGCTGGCCTCGCGCGTGGAGCCGACAGCTGGTGTTGCGTCAACGCCCGCTGGCGCAACACCGCGGTCCGCCTCGCGCCACGTAATATGCGGTCCGCAATCAAAGCAGGCATCGGGCTGCGCGTGAAACCGCCGATCGAGCGGGTCGGCATACTCTGCGGCGCAGGTGGGGCACATGGGAAAGCGATCCATCGAGGTGGCCGCTCGGTCATAGGGCAGCGACCGGATGATGGTAAAGCGCGGCCCGCAGTTGGTGCAGTTGATAAAGGGATAGTGATAGCGTCGGTCGGCGGGGTCGAACAGTTCGCGCAGACAGTCGTCACAGGTGGCGATATCGGGGGAGATGAGCGTCGTGTGGGCAGTTTGATCCTGCGACGCCACAATGCGAAAGCCCTGCTCGTTGGCGGCGTTCCAGTCGCCGGGTGCTAGGTCCACAGCCTCGACATGCTCCACGCGAGACGCTGCAGGCGCATGCTCGGAAAGCGCGGCGATAAATTCGTCGAGCGACTCGCTTTGAGCGTGTGCCTCGATATGCACGCCGTCGCCCGCGTTGAGCACCCATCCGCAAATGCCATGCGCCATGGCCTCGCGATACACAAACGGTCGCATGCCAACGCCCTGCACAATGCCCGTCACATGAATATGCACATGCCGCATGCGACACCCCTCATCAAAACCGACCAAAAAAGGACAGGTTTATTTTGGTAGGTAAAACGCTAAACCTGCCAAAATAAACCTGTCCCTTTTTGGCAGGTGCGCTGCGGGAAATCCCGCTACAGCCCCAGGCTCTGCTTGGTGGCGGCGCACGTGAGCTCGCCGTGCTTAACGCCGCGCAGGCCCAGCAGGCGATCGGCTAGTTCGTAGACGCGCTCGCCGCGACCCTTGAGCGCCAGAATCTCCAAGCAGTTGTGGTGATCCAGATGCACGTGCATGGTCGATACGATCTCGTCGGTGTAGTCGTGCTGCACTTCGTCCAGACGGCGCGTCAGGTCGCCGGTATGGTGGTCGTAGATCATGGTGAGCGACCCGATAACATGCTCATCGGGCGTGCGCATCTGCTCCTTGGCGATCGAGGCGCGAATCAGATCGCGTACGGCCTCGGAACGGTTGGCCACGTCACCGCGGCGCGCGATCTGCTCGTCAAAGCGGCGCAGCAGGTCGTCGGGCGCGGTGACCGAAAAGCGGACCAGCTCGGAGGCGGAGCCGCTGCAACGGCAGTCCGCGTCGCCAGTCGGCCCGTGCGAATGCTCGTGTCCGTGATCGCAGGTGTGCTCGTGCTCGGTCACGCTACACCAGCTTTACGGAGCCAACGGAGTTATGGTCGGCCTCGATGGCCTCCTCGTAGCCCTCGAGTGCGTCGTGCGCCTCGTGGAGCGCCGCCATGGCGGCCTCGAGTTTGGCACCAATGCGCTCCATATCAAAGTTCTCGGTCGCATGCAGCAGCTGATGGCTCCACTCGTGGGCGAGCTCGATCGTGTCGTCGACCTGCTTGACGCTCATGGCAAGCTGGCTCATGTTCATTCCGACGTCATGCATGGGAAATCTCCTTTTATACGGGTCTAATCAGTGGTTCAGATTCTACTACGCCCGCTTTGCGCATCGCCGCATAAGAAAACGGGTGCGAGTCTGTCTGACCCGCACCCGTTCACTGGGGGCTGTTTGTGACTACCATACTATCCGTGGTCGCGGGCGCAGCGCCCGGCTCTCCGGTGAGCGGCGCAAAACCGCTCATGGACGGCAGCACATGACCGGCGTATTACAGGTGCTTCTCAAGCAGCGCCTGCAGCCTGGCCTTGGGCAGCGCGCCAACGGAGCGGTCAATTTCCTCGCCGTTCTTAAATACAACCAGCGTGGGGATGCTCATAACGCCAAACTTCATGGCCAGGTCCTGATTGTCGTCGACGTTGCATTTGGCGACGGCAAGTTTACCGGCCAGCTCGTCGGCCACTTCGTCAACGATGGGCGAGAGCGAACGACAGGGACCGCACCACGGTGCCCAAAAATCAACCAGCACGGGAAGGCTGCCGTTAACGACGGAATCGAAGTTCTCGGGGGTAATCTGCTTAATGTCAGCCATGGTGACCTCCATAGTGCGACGCGGCTCGGCCGCGTAAAACTCAGTACGACCGTGCTTATACCCAGCAGCTCGTAAAGCAACCACTCGCGGGCGGCTCTTTTATATAATGGTGGGCACGTAAATGATTGGAGAGCGCATGCCCACGTCACAAAGCCAGAAAAAAGAAGCCATCGCTCAG
>CAMQPJ010000166.1 GCA_947003675.1 uncultured Collinsella sp.
TATTCCCCCAACGGGCGCATTTGTCCATCTTAACGTTATTACGCAAGGTCTTCGCCATTGCTTGCTATTACGCGTCGGTACCATTCGAAGCTTTTCTTTTTACGTCTCTCAAACGAGCCCGCACCGCTATCGTCTCGATCGACATAGATAAACCCGTAGCGCTTACGCATCTGTCCTGTGGCGACCGAAACCAAATCGATCGGGCCCCAACAGGTATATCCCATGAGTTCCACCCCGTCGAGCTCGACGGTCTCCCTCATCGCCTCGATGTGGGCCCGCAGGTATTCAACTCGATAGTCGTCTTCTATTTCACCCGAATCTTCCGGCACATCAGGAGCACCCAAACCGTTTTCGACGATGAACAGCGGCTTTTGATAGCGATCCCAGATTTCATTCATGGTGACGCGCAGCCCTTTGGGGTCGATAAACCTCCCCCAAGGCTCCTGTTTTAGATACGGATTAGGCGCCGAGCGAAGAAGGTTCGAATCGAACTGACCTTCCGCATGCGCTTTTGCGACGCGCGTCGAGTAATACGAAAACGAGACGAAATCGACCAGGTTTGCAGCCAGTATTTCGCGGTCATCATCCCGATAGGGCACCTCAAAACCATGGCGGGCGTATTCCTTGAGAACATAGCTCGGGTACGCACCGCGCACCTGGACGTCGGTAAACATGTAATGGCTGCGATTCTCAGCCTGCGCAGCCAGCACATCGTCCGGATCACATGTAGCCGGATAGAAGACACCTGCGTTGAGCATGCAACCGATCTTCGCCCCAGGGCACAGTTCATGACACGCCCCGACCGCACGGGCGCTCGCAACCAATACATGGTGCACGGCCGTGTGAACCGTTGCATAGCGATTCTCCCCTTGCTCGAAGATGATCCCCGCCGCCATAAAGCACGCCTGCGTCATGATGTTGATCTCGTTAAAGGTCAGCCAATAATTGACCAATCCCCGATAGCGCTCGAACACGGTACGCGAATATCGCTCGAACAGGTCGACCAACCTGCGATCGCGCCATCCGCCATACGCATCGACGAGATGCATGGGGACATCATAGTGGTTGAGCGTCACCAAAGGCTCAATGTCATGCGCGCGACACGTCCTAAAAACATCCTCGTAAAAGGCAAGGCCTTCTTCATTGGGCTCGGCTTCGTCTCCTTTGGGAAAAATGCGGCTCCAGGCGATTGATAAGCGCAGGCATTTAAAACCCATCTGGGCAAACAGTTCAATATCCTGCTTGTACCTATGGTAAAAATCAATGCCCTTGCGAGCGGGATAGAAGCTGTCGGGTGCCAACGCACGCGGATCAAGGTCTCCCCGCATGACGTCCATGCGTTGATCGCCAAACGGCAGCATGTCGGAATTGGCTAAACCGCGACCGCCTTCGTTCCATCCTCCCTCGCACTGGTTTGCAGCCAGAGCCCCGCCCCATAAAAAATCTTCTCTAAACATTATGGTGTCGTCCTTTCTATCAAATTCCCGGCCCACACTGTCGAACGCAACGGACTCGGCAAGTGCCGCGCAACAGCACAGTACCGTTGCGCGGCCAAGGGGTCGGACCGCGCAACGGCTGGGGAGCATATTTGTGTAGTAGCCTCTTATGCCTCGACGGATTCAACGGCCTCAGAATCGCCGCTCTTGGACTTCAACGGCATCTTCTCCTGTCCTTCAAATCCAAAAATCATCGCCAACGCAAACGTCACGGCACCGCCAGCAAGACACCCGATGGTGCCAGGGATGATATCCTGAGCAAACATGAGCACGTTCATCCATGGGAAACCAACGCCAGTGAAGATATAGACGTTGGCATGAAGAAGGCTTACCAGCAGACCACCGACAGCACCACCAATCATGTTCCAGGCAAGAGCCTTCTTGTCGCGAAACAGGATGCCGTAGATGATGGGCTCACTCACGCGACCGAAGGCATAGGTGATGAACAAGTTCCAGCCCGTGGCTCGACTCTCCTTGCCCTTAGCGCGCAGGCCATAGGCGAGCGCGATGGCAAGCGTGGTGTAGGCTACAACCGCGGTGCCGGGGTATAAGATGGCGTCGTAACCGTTCTGGAGCGCGGCGGGCAATATGGCGGTATAGATCGGCACGTGCATGCCGGTGGCGATGATCAGATTCCAGAATGCGCCGATAACCGCGGTCGCAGCGGGACCGGCAACAGAGGCGAGCCAAATGATGAAATCGGCCACAAGGCCCATGACAAATTGGACGGCAGGGCCGCAGAGGCACAGCGCGACCGGCAACATCACGAGCACCGTACCCACGGGTACGATCAGAATGCGCAACATATCAGGCGAGATCTTCTTAAAGAAGCGCTCAACATAGGACTGGGCCCAGGTGATCAAGATGACCGGAAGAACAGCCTGGGTGTAGTTGACGAGCTGCATGGGGATGCCGAAGACGCTGAAAGGCTTTCCGTCCTCAACAATAGCGAGCATGTCGGGATAAATCATCACAACAGCGATGAGCAGTGCCAGCACAGGACTCGTTTTGAACTTCTTAGCCGAGCTATAGGCGGCAAACACCGGGAAGTAGTAATACGCCGCATCGCCCACCAGGGAAAGGATCCGATACAGGTCGCTCGTTTCGGACATAAAACCGGCGCCTTCGGGCCCAAACAGAATAACGAGCATCTTGAAGATACCGGCGACACAAAAGATCGGAAGGATCGGGGTGATAGCGCCGCTCACGGCATCGAGCAGCTGATTGAAGAGGTGCTTGGGCGCCAAGCGCTCCTTCCAGCTAAGCTGAGGGCCATCGAGTTCCTCGTCAATCGATACCGTGACCTCGAATCCGCCCTGCTTACAAACCTCGTCGTAGACCTTGTCGACCGTGGGCCCGACCACCAGCTGCACCTGCCCTCCGGCGTGCACGACGCTGATGATAGACGAGATGTCCTCAAGCTTCTCATCATTCGAGAGGCTTTCATCCTTGAGGTTGAAGCGCAGGCGCGTCATGCAATGCGTAACCGAAGCCACGTTTTCCGCCCCGCCCACAGTGGAGAGAATCTGCTCTGCCACCTTTTTGTAATTTGCCATCATTGGCTCCTTTGCACAATCTTGGCTTACTGTTCGAATCGGCAAAGGTCATGCCCCGAATGGCTACGGGTTACAATCCTTTTTTGGAGATGATCCGGTTGAGATGGATCATCAGATAGAGTTCCTCCTCCTCGGAGAGCGTGGCGTCCCACGTTTCACGACAATAGGAACCGATATGCTTCACGCACTCTGCCAACTGCGGAAACTCCTCACGAAAGTTCTTGTACATCTGCATGTTGGCGCTGTTCAGCGACTCGCCGGCTTGAATGCGCTTGAACAGGTACCGCAGATGCGTGGCGAAGCGGGTGAAATCAAAGGAATCGCGGTCGACAATAATGCGGAAATCGCTTTCGAGAATCTCGATAACGTCCTCGAGCATATCGTCGAACTGCTTTGCGGGCTCGGCCGTGGCTTTGACGGCTTCAACAACCCGTGCGTTCACGAGATTCATCGCAATACTGGCAATCTCATCCTTGGGAAGCCGCTCTCCGAGCTCCTTCTCGAGTCGCATGACGATAAACTGGGCAGCCTTGTATTCCTTCGGATACGTCTCCCGCACTTCATAGGCAAGAGGCATCGCGATGCGGACCCCCTTTTGGGCTCGCGCAACGGCAAACGACAGGTGATCAGCCATGAACAGCGTCGCATTGGTCGAGAGGTCGTAGGGCAGTTCGTTGGCAACGATGTCCATAACTTTCGCCGCAAACATCACGATATCCGAGGGAAGATCCCTCATGACATCTTGTCCTTTAGGATCAATGTCGTAAAACGTATGCTCGATTTTAGAAAGAGGGAGCTCTCGAGGAAAATCTCCGCCGAAACCGACGCCCCTGCCCATGGCGATGACATCTCGCCCCTGTCCGTCACGGCAAAGAACCGCGTTGTTGTTAAGCTTTTTAATTGCAAGCATGGTGAACCTCCTTTCAAGAACACTCACAGAAAAAGGCATGATAGCCAATAGCAGTGCTATTGCGGTCATGCCTTACGTAACAATCCGTGTTGTATTGCTCTTGGGCATGCCTCCACACAGGAGTAACAATCCAAGATGCAGAATGCATTATAGCGCTCTCCCCGCCC
>CAMQPJ010000167.1 GCA_947003675.1 uncultured Collinsella sp.
GGGGCGACCTTGATCGCCTGCATGCTGATGCCCTTTTCGGTCATACGCCTGATCAGGCGCTCGCCATGCTTGCCGTCAAAAGCTTTTTCGTCATTGAAGATCTGGTAGGCGCGCTGGCGGCGCGAGGCAACCGGAGTATCGGCACCGCGGTTTTGCTCGACCCAAGCCTGGATGATTGCGATTTCCTCGGCAATCTTGCGATTGGAAATCTCGTTGTGCTGGGCGCGCTGTGGAGCTTTCTTGCCGTCCTTGCCCTCGACCTTAACGATCTGGGTCTGCTGTTCCTTAATTTTGGAGAGCGCCGTGGGCGTGGGGACGACCTTGAGCAGCTGCCTGCCCAGAACGCGGGCCAGGGCAAACGCCGAAACCTCGCCATGGGTAGTCGACTCAGCCTGCTGGGCAGCCGCATCTGCTGCGGCAGACTCGGGCCTCTTCTGAGACTCACGTTTAGAATCGCCTTGGACACTGCGCTCACGTTTCGAAGCAGACGTCTGCTTCTGCGAACGCTCGGGCTTGCCCTCCTTCGCCGGCTGACGCTTGGGCTGTTCCATCGGAGCATCCACCTTCGCGTCTTCGTCGCGCGGTGCCACATTCTCGGCGGCATCCTGAGCGTTAGAGCCGCGACCGCCACGATGACGACGGCGGCGAGGCCTGCTCGAAGTACCCTCCCCCGTCTGTTCAACCGCAGGTTGCTGGCCCTGAGTCTCCGTATCGGAAGCAGTCTGCTCATCAACAGGCTTCTGTTCACGAACTTCCGACTCGGCAGGCTTCACGGCCTTCTCGGCCCGCGCCTCCGGAACCTGATTAACCTTCTCCTGACGCTTTACTGGGTACGCGCGACCTGCAAAGCCGCGACCGGGACGGCACGAGTCTGAGGCCTTCTTGGCCGTTTTCTCGGAATCGTCCGAAACCTCGGCAGCCTCTTCGGCATCGCGCACAACGTCCTGCTGCGCAGCCTTAAAGTGAGCACCGCGACGACGCTTGGGCTCTTGGGCCTCCACGGGCTTTTGCTCCTTCGCGGGCTTCTGCGACTCGGCGACAGGCTCGTTCTCGACAACATCGGTAACGGCCCCATCCTTTTGAGCCACAGCACGACGGAATCGCTCCTGCTGAGCGCGGCGCTGCGCATCGCGCTTGCCGCCCCCGCCAAAGCCGCCTCGGCCCGCCTTGGCAGTAAAGGCACGCACGACATGCTCATCGAGCAGCTCGTCAGTATCGATATGCTCACGCGGGGCGACTTCTTCCGCAGCAGGCGCCTCAACGGAATCCTCGACAGGCTGCTCCTGGGCATCATGAATCTCGGCATTGATGGTATAGAACGCCGGCCGGCCGTTAATGCCGCTACCCTCGATCTTGGTCACAATCTTTGCCGCGATAAGCTCGTCGCGCATCGCCTTGGTGTCGCACTCCTTATCCACGGAGCGGAAGATTTGCGCCAGCGCGCTCGACTTGATCTTGAGTGCCTTGCGGCAGAGCAGGTCGTAGGCAACCAGCTTTGCCCGCTCGGCAGAAAGCGACGTTTGTCCGCTCAGACGCTCAGCTAGAGCATCGACATTTTGTTGGTTATCGGAATATACCGTCTTGGCCACGGGGCCCCTTTCATATGCACACATATACGTCCATATGGTACAACGCGCGCCGCCATCCACGCAAAACATCTGCGAGAACACCCCGGCATCACCCTTCTTTACAAAAAAGGCCGGGCCCGCGTTCTGCGGACCCGGCCTTTCCGAGTCATAGAGATGGAGGATTCAATCCGTCCGATCGGCTAAGCCTTGGCGGCCTCAGCGTCGGCAGGAGCCTCGGCGGCAGCAGCGCGACCATACTCGGCCTTGCCCATCTCGGACCACTCGGGCTCCTCGTCGGGCATGGAACCGGCCTCCTTGCCGAAGAACTCCTTGAGGCAGTTGACGGCAACGATGAGGCCCAGGACCATCAGCAGGACGGCAAAGACGAGCTGCAGGCCCTTGGTAGCGGCGACGGAGACGGCAGCCGTGGTGGCGGTAGCCGGGATAGTACCGAAGAAGCCAAACTGCTGGACAGCGGTCATGCAGCCCATGGCGCTCTGGACCAGCGAGGTGAAGGTGCAGCAGAGCAGGAAGACGACGGGCACGTAGAGCATCCAGCCCTTGCGGCCGGTGCACTTGCAGAACACGGCGAGGGTGATCATGGTCATGCCGCCGAGCAGCTGGTTGGAAGCACCAAAGAGCGGCCAGATGTTGGCATAACCACCAAAAGCGAGGGCGAGACCGGGAAGCAGGGTGACGACCGTGGCGAACCAGGGGTTGCCGAGGACCTTCATGTAGCCGGCCTTGGAGTCGACGGCCAGAGCGTCGTTGGTCTGGGCAAAGAACTCAGAGAACGAGGTGCGGGCGATGCGGGCGACGGCGTCGAGCGAGGTCAGGGCCAGTGCGGAGACGTTCATGGTCATGAAGACGGTAGCAAGCGTGCCGTCAACACCGAAGGCCTGCATACCGCGGGAGATGCCAGCGGCAAAGATCTGGAACGGGGTGGAAGCGACACCGGCGTTGAGGGCGCCGGTACCGGCGGTGTTCATATCGGAGAACATGATGCCGGCGACGATGATGGCAAGGATGCCGACGAAGGACTCGACGACCATGGCGCCATAACCGACCTTGACGGCGTCCTGCTCCTTCTCAACCTGCTTGGAGGAGGTACCAGAAGAAACGAGGCTGTGGAAACCGGAGAGAGCACCGCAAGCGACGGAGACGAACAGGACCGGGAACATCATGCCGGAGGCACCGGAGAAGCCGGTGAAGACCGGAGCGGTGATAGTGGCCTGACCGTTAACGCCCAGGACGACGATGCCGAGGACAGCGCAGACGATCATGACGATCATCATGATGGAAGTAAGGTAGTCACGCGGGGTCTTGAGCATCTGGATGGGCATAGCGCCAGCGAAGACCAGGTAGACCATGACGACGGCGAACCACTGGAACTTATCCAGGTAGACCGGGAACTGCATGCCGACGGCGAACATGAGTACCATGAGGACCGCGCCGGTGACGAACTCGGCAGCGCCGGTGAGGTTGAACTTCTTCTGGGCCCAACCAAAGGCGATAGCGACGAAGGTGAACAGGATGGAGATGGTACCAGCGCAGCCGGCGGCATAGGACTTGGTGAAGTCGATGGCACCGGTAGCAGCACCAGAAGCGTCAACGGCCGGGGTGAACATGAACGTCTTGCAGACCATGTCGGTGAAGGCGGCGATGACGATGATGCAGAACAGCCAACAGAACAGCAGGAACAGGCGACGGCCGGTCTTGCCGATGTACTTCTCGATGAGCTGAGCGAGCGACTTGCCGTTGTTCTTCATCGAAGCGTACAGGGCGCCAAAGTCATGGACGGCGCCAAAGAAGATGCCACCGACGAGGACCCAAAGCACGACGGGCAGCCAGCCAAAGGCCATGGCGACGATCGTACCCGTGACAGGACCGGCACCGCAGATCGAGCTGAACTGGTGCGAGAACGCGGTGAAGGCGGAGACAGGCGAGAAGCTCTTGCCGTCCTTCATGCGCTTGGCCGGCGTGAGGGCCTCTTTGTCAACGCCCCACTTGTTGGCCAACCAGCGGCCGTAGCCCAGATAGCCGCAGGCGAGCACCGCCGCAGCCACAACCATGAGCAAAACTCCGTTCATTACATTTCCTCCTCTAAAAAGAACTACTCAGACATAAAAAATGAGGGCCGTCGGTTGCGCTCGACGGCCCTCATCTTCATCAGCCGCCCGTTATCGTACGGGCTAGCTGTATGTGCTAACCCGCATCAGATAATTACTACGCTGATAATGTTTAGCTGATGCGTGAACATGTCTGAGAAATCCTCTTCAATCATGATGTGAACGATCCGTGCGTGTTCACATCCCCCAGTGGTTGAAAAGGAGTATGAAACTTTAGTTACCTAAAGTCAACGCAAATATGTAATGAATTTTCAACTTTTTTGGATTTCTCGGTATAAAACGCCACTGACCTCGGACTTTACCCCACGACAGTTTTTGCATGAGAGATGCCCCTGAGAGCCGCGGGAGCCGGACGGCGCATATGAACTTTCCTGCTCTACAGTCCTGCGCAAGACGGAAAGCACATTAAGTGCTTTCCTTTG
>CAMQPJ010000168.1 GCA_947003675.1 uncultured Collinsella sp.
GGCGATTGGTGTTTTTATGCGGTGGCCGGGGGGGTTACCTAAAAATAAAACACCATCGCTGCGCTTTTTTAGGGGGGCGCGGGCGCGGTGCCGGGCCCGGGCGCCTTTGCCTTTACAATGGGGTCATGGAACAGATTATCTTGAACATACTCGAGGCTCTGCGTCGCGGCGAGACCGTGGACGACAAAGCGCTCGTCAAACTGATACATGCCGAGGCACGCCGTGAGGGTGCCGACAAACGCGATTTGGCCAAGCGCCGCCTGCTGCCGTTTTACCAGCGGGTGAAGCGCGAGGAGCCGGCACGTTGGGCTGGGTGGAATGTCGATTCCGATCTGGAGCGTCAACTGCTGCAGGTGTTGCGCATGAAGCCGCGCCGCACGGCTTCGGGCGTGGCGACCATTACCGTCATCACCAAGCCGTGGCCGTGCTCGGGCGATTGCCTGTTTTGCCCCAACGACCTGCGCATGCCCAAGAGCTATCTGCACGCTGAGCCGGCGTGTGCCCGTGCGGAGCAAAATTGCTTCGATCCGTATCTGCAGGTGAGTGCCCGTTTGACGGCGCTTTCGCAGATGGGGCATGCGACCGACAAGATAGAGCTCATCGTGCTCGGTGGCACCTGGAGCGACTATCCGCAAGGGTATCAGGCATGGTTTATGTCGGAGCTCTTCCGCGCGCTCAATGACGATGCCGTCGCCGGCGTAGCGGCCAACCCCATGTTGGCGCGTCCGGGCATCAGCCGTGCCGAGGCAGGGCGCCTGCTCGATGACGCTCCCGCCGATGCCCTGCCGCCGGTGGTAACAGAGCGCCGCGAGCGCTATCGGGCAGCCGGCATTGCGACAGACGAGGCCGAGCTTGCGAGCGGTGTTGCCGACGAGCAGGAGCGTGTGGATGCTGCCGTGGGCGGCTATAACCGTGCGGTGCGTCGCCTGTACGGCCCCGGTACGCCGTGGGGCGAGGTTGCCGAGTGGCAAACGGCAACGATGGAGGAGCTTGAGCGTCAGCAGCGCATCAACGAGACGGCGAAGCATCGCGTGGTGGGGCTCGTTATCGAGACGCGCCCCGATGCCGTGACGCCGCAGGCCCTCACGCTCATTCGCTGCCTGGGTTGCACCAAGATTCAGATGGGTATCCAGAGTCTCGACCAGCACCTGCTCGATATCAACGAGCGTCGCATTTCGGTGGCTCAGATCGAGCGGGCGTTTTCGCTTGCGCGCCTGTTTGGCTTTAAGATCCACGCGCACTTTATGCTCAACCTGCTGGGCGCCACGCCGGAGGGGGACAAGCGCGACTACGTGCGCTTTATGACCGAGGGGGCCTTTATGCCCGACGAGGTCAAGGTCTATCCGTGTGCGCTCATCGATGGCTCGCGTCTGGTGGGCTGCTACGAGCGTGGCGAGTGGCGCCCCTATACCGAGGAGGAGCTGCTCGACGTGCTGGCCGACGACATCGTGGTGACGCCGGCGTTCTGCCGCATTAGTCGCATGATCCGCGACTTTAGTTCCGACGACATTATGGTGGGCAACAAGAAGCCCAACCTGCGCCAGCTCGTTGAGAACCGCCTGGCTGCTCGGGGTGATGGTGCGATGGTGCGTGAGATTCGCTATCGCGAGATCAGCACGGCGGGTGCCGATCTGGACGAGTTGACCCTTGACGAGGAAGTGGCGTACGAGACGCCGGTGACGCGCGAGCGCTTTTTGCAGTGGGTGACGCCGCAGGGCAAGATCGCGGGCTTTTTGCGCCTGTCGCTTCCCGATCGCGCCTTTGTCACCACGCATGCGGACGAGTTGCCGACGACGCCGGACGAGGCGATGATTCGCGAGGTGCACGTCTATGGCATGGCGGCGCGCGTGGGGTATCAAGGCCAGGCGGCCCAGCACCATGGGTTGGGGCGTCTGCTCGTAGAGCGTGCGTGCGAGATTGCCCGGGATGCGGGTTATACGCGCATCAACGTGATCAGCGCGATTGGTACGCGCGAGTACTATCGCCATTTGGGTTTTTACGATCATGGACTCTATCTGCAAAAGGAGCTCTAGATGAACAAGCCGAGTGTTTCTGCTGGCGTCGTTGCCGGCGTTGCCCTGGGAGCCGCGGCGCTTGGTGCGGCCGCCGTCGCTGTTCGTGCTGCCTGTCTGCAGGTTGCGCGAACCCGCAATGGGTTGGCGCGTGTGAAACGCGTGCACGATGAGAGCGGCGACGAGGTCCGTGTGCTCGCGCAGGGCGGCGTCTACCAAAGCGCGAGCTATGTCGGCGATCGTTGGGCGGAGCCCGTCTTTGCGTACTATCGTGCGTTTGACGACGTGTTTGAGTCCGAGGATGCGATGCGCGACGCTTATGGCCACGGCATCGACCGTATGCTTATGCTGGGCGGCGGTGGGTTTGCCTATCCCAAATTTGCGCTGATGTCGCACGAGGGCTTGCGCATGGACGTTATCGAGTATGACGGAGAGATTACGCGTCTGGCGCGCCGCTGGTTCTACCTAGACGAGCTGGAGCGCGCGGCGGGCGATCGCTTGCGGGTGATAACCGCCGAGGCTCGCTCGTATCTGGGCGTGACGAGCGTGGGCCATCGTCGCTACGACGTGGTCGCGAGCGATTGCTTTGGCGGTGCCGAACCCGTACGTGAGCTGGCGACGGTTGAGGCGTTGCGTTTGGTGCGAGGCAGCCTGAACCCCGGGGGTATCTACGTGGCCAATATCGTGAGCGCAAACGAGGGGAGTGATGTGATGTTCCTGCGCGACTGCGCTGCCACGGTGCTCGAGGTATTCGCCCATGCCTGGGTGGTCCCATGTGGCGATGCGGAGTTCGGTGGCGAGGAGAACTACCTGCTCATCGCCAGCGACAGCGACTATGCCTTTGCCGAAGCCGTGCCCTTCGACGCCGACTTCCTCGGCACCGTCCTTCACGACAAATAAGTCTCCCCGTCCCAAAAAGACTGGTCTTAGGTGTGGTCGCGCCAGTCGAGAACGCGCTGCTTCATGCCCTCTATGTCGAGCACGCCTTCGGCAAAGCCCTTGCGCACGAGCTCCTCGGGAACGTACTCATCGTAGCGATCAAAATAAGGCACCTCGCCGGGATAGACGAGCTCGATGGGATCGAAGTCCTTCTCGGCCTCGGCGGCGAGCACTTCAAAGAACGTCTCTTCGTCGGCCTTCATCTTGAACTGCATAAAGTACGGGCGCGACGGGTCGAGTCCGCGAAGGCCCAGCTCCGCGGAACATTTAATCTTGAGCATGCGCTCGAGTGCCAAAAAGGCGTAGCTGCCCAGCCAGGGGAAGAGCACCCAGGTGTCGCCGCCTAGGTTGATGAGCGGCTTAGTTCCCGCACCCGAAATCTCAGCCGTATGGCGAGCCTGCGCCAAGCGGGCCCGCGCGTTACCCATGAGGTACGGATATGTCGCGTGCTCGTTGAGCGCCTTGCGCATGCGCTCGAGTACGTGTGTATTGATGTCGCCGGGGCAGTCGCCAAAGTAAGCCGGCACACGGCCTTTGACCTGCGTGGCAAAGACGGTATGACGCTTCCAGTCCACTTCCTCGACAATCCAGCAGTGTCCGGCGATGGCGATGCGCTCACCGGGCGGTGGGGGATTGACGATCGTGCCCAACTCGGCCGACTCGCTGCGAACGGTGAACTCCTCGTTTTCCTGGAACACGGCGTAGAACTTAAAGTTGTTGATGATGCGCTCGCCCGCGAGACCCACGATGAGCCCGCCGCCTTCGGTGACCTGGATATGGTCGATCTTAATGAGGTGGCGCAGCAGCACGCGATAGTCATCGGCCGAGACGCGATGGAAATAGCTGAGTGTGAGCACGCGCTGGGCAAGTTCGGCCGGTGTGAGCTCTCCGGTGCTGGCGAGGGTCGACATGGTCTGGTGATAGAGCAGACTGTAAGGGAGCCGATCGAGCTCGGGCGGCTCGACCCACTTTTCCTCGCGATAGAGTTGTACGAGCGCGATGCCTTGCAGGAGCTTCCACGGGATGGTCTCGGGCATCATCGTGCGCGGCTCGGGCTCTTCCTCGCGCATGACAAACCACATCTCGGGCGGAAGATCGCGGCGTCCCGTGCGGCCCATTCGCTGCAGAAAGGAGCTGACGGTAAACGGCGC
>CAMQPJ010000169.1 GCA_947003675.1 uncultured Collinsella sp.
ATACCCCCCCCCCAAAACGCACACCAACTTTATTTAAAACTGTGTCACCAATTATCCCCCCTATATCAAAACCGCCCCACACAAAACTGGTGGGACGGGCTGAGCTGCCCCGCCCAAGCGGCGGAAAAGAAAAGGTAGATTTTTAGGCATGTCCCAAAAATCTACCTTTGTGCGTTAGCCCATCAGGTCGATGACGTTAAAGCCGGCGTTGCTCTTGGCGATGACGTCGCGGCCGCCAAAGACGCAGGTGGGCGACGCGGCTGCAATGCGCGTCACGTCGGCGCCGAACGAGCGCAGCTCACCGGGCGTGGCCGCGAGCATCTGGGCGCGACGCTCCTCGCGCGCGTGCGGATCGAGCCCAGCCAGGTAGGTCGTATTGCGGCGCTTGGTGAGCGCGTACGGCTTCACGGGCGCGTCCATGCCGCTCACGCAGCTCACGATAAAGCCCTCGAAGGCGGCCTCGTCGGGCTCAAAGCTGCCGAGCCATGCGCCCGCGCGTTCCACGCGCTCAATCGAAGGATCGACCGCCGGGTCGCGGTAGGTGTAGAACGCCGTCTGACGCTCGCCGGCAGCGCGAAATCCGCAGCCGTACGCACCGCCCTTCACGCGGATCTCGTTCCACAGGTAGTCGTAGGAGAGCGCGTTGGCGGCAACCGCCCAGGCGCCCGTCACGTCGATGCCCAGGCGACGCGGGTCGCACGCGCGCGCCGCAAAGCAGATGTCGCTGGGGATGACGAAAGCCTCGTGACGGTCGCACGGCGCCGGCACCACGAGCGTGTCGCGGCCGGCATCGGCACCGTCGCCCGCGCCCAAACCCAGGTCGCCCGCGGCGTCCCAGTACGCGTCAAAGTCCTCGTCGCTGCCGGTAAAGCTCGCCATGCAGCCATCGGCCACAAAGATGCGGTCTGCCAGCTCGGCAAGCTTGGCACGCAGGCCGTCCAGGCGCTCGTCAAAGTGCTCGAGCAGATCGCGCAGGAACAGGTAGAAATCCACGCCCGAAAGCTGCTCGCGCACCACGGCCGAAGGCGAGCTGTAGCTCATAGCGCGGCCGAGCGCCGCCGAGTGACCGTTGTTGATAAAGCCCTGCTCAAGCCCAATGCGAATCTGCGTGAGCACGTCGCGCATGCGGTCGGCATCGGCATCGAGCAAAAGCGTGCTCGACCACACCTCGCGCGGCAGGCTCGCCAGCGCATCGATCTTCTCGGACAGGGCGCCGGCGCTCACCAGCAGGTAGGGGCGCACGCCGTCCACGTCGGGTTGGGTCATGACCTCGGTCGTAAAGCTCAAAAAGCCCAGCTTGCCGGCGAGCAAGTTGTCGAGCTCCTCGGCCGAGTGCTCGCTCGTGGGCAGCTGTTTGAGCAGGCGGCAGAGCAGCGTCACATAAGGCAGGTCCTCAAACGCGACGCAGCTCAGGTCGAAATACTGCATGGCGTAGGCCAGACGGTTGGTGGGGATGCCGTGGCGCAGGCAGGGGATGGGCGCGGTCGTGTCCACGATCAGCGGCGGCTCGGGGCGCGCCTCGCCAATGTCGGACACGCGCAGGCGCGGCAGCGTAGCCTTGGCCTCGGGTGTGTCTTCCGCCTCCTGTGCGGCACGCAGCGCGGCCGTGCGCTCGACCACGTCGGCCAGCTCGGCATCGGTCATGGCATCGCGCTTGGCTGCCAGCTCGGCGGCCTCGGCACCCTCCGAACCCTCGGCGGCGTCCACCGGCACCAGCTCGACCAGCGCCATGTGGTCGTTTTCCAGCACCAGCTCGCGCAGCAGGTCCTCAAAGTAGCTGCCATCCAGCTCGCCACGCAGCTCCTCATACACCGGGCCGTACTTGAGTGCCAGCGTCGCGGCGTCGTCATCGTAGAGCCAGGTGCTCAGCGCGTCGCACGCAATGGCCACGCCGTCGGCGATACCGTAGTCGCGCTGGCGCAGGTCGTATTCGTTGCTGCTGATGATGGCTTCCAGGCGCTCGCGCGGAACGCCGTGCTCGCACAGGTCGCGGCAGGCGTCCTGGAACACGCGACGCAGCTCGCGCGCCACGCCGGGCTGCGCGTTTTGCAGCATGATGAGCTCGTAGGGCTGCAGACTCTCTGCTGCGGTGTAGCTCACCACGTTGCCGCCCAGGCCGGCGGCCAGAATGGCCTTCTTAACTGGTGCCTCGTTGGAACCCAGCAGTGCCTCGAACAGGATATCCGCCGCGATCGTGCGCTTGCGATCGAGCGCGCTGTCCAGTACAAGACCCAGGCCCACCAGGGCGTTCTCGGGCGTGGTGGCCATCTCGACGCGCTTGTACTCGCAGGCCACGGGCGCCTGCACGCCCAGCGGATTGGGCGCCAGCGTGGACGGGTCCTCGCCGGCGGCAACGGCTGCGTCCATGCGGCGGCTCGCGGCGCTCGGCTGTGACAGATAGCGCTCGTCCAAAAAGGCCAGTGCACGGTCCACGTCCAGGTCGCCGTAGAGCGTGATGTAGGAGTTGGAAGGATTGTAGTGGCGCGCGTGCGTGTCCAGGAACTGCTCGTAGGTGAGCGCGGGAATCGCGCGCGGGTCGCCGCCGCTCTCGTGCGCATAGGCGGTGTCGGGATAGAGCGCGGCGTTGACGGCGTCGTCCAGCACGCTCATGGGGTCGGACAGCGCGCCCTTCATCTCGTTGAACACCACGCCGTTATAGCGCAGCGTGCCCTCGCGCAGGCTCGCGGAGCCGTTTTCGCCCTCGACGCTCTCCGGCAGATCCAGCTCGTAGTGCCAGCCCTCCTGCTCAAAAATAGTGGGCTTGGTATAGATGGCCGGGTTGAACACCGCGTCCAGGTACACGTCCATCAGGTTGTACAGGTCCTGCTCGTTGGTGGTGGCAACGGGGTAGATGGTCTTGTCGGGATAGGTCATGGCGTTGAGGAACGTTTGCATGGAGCTCTTGATCAGGTCCACGAACGGCTCCTTGACGGGAAACTTGGCCGATCCGCACAGCACCGAGTGCTCAAGAATATGAAACACGCCGGTGGAATCGGCTGGCGGCGTCTTAAAGCCAATAGCAAAGGCCTTGTTCTCGTCGTCGCATGACAGATACAGCAGGCGAGCGCCCGAGGCGGTGTGGCGCAGCACGTAGGCGTCCGAGTCGAGCTCGGGCACGGTCTCGCGGCGCTCGACGGCAAAACCGTGGCAGGTGGTGCCGGGCACCAGCAGTGCGGCAGCAGCGGCGCGCGGGTCGGTTGAGGTAGTGGACATATGTAGTCTCCTTTGACGCCCCAGCGGGGGCGAATCGAGTCGAATCCTCGAGAGTATACCCATATGGAGCGCGGCTCTGCAGCGAACTGGAGACGATGCCAGCGGATTGGGCATAGGCCCCGCGTGCCCGCCGAATGAGCGTGGATTTTCGGATGAAATAATCCGTCGCAGGTCCAAATGCCGTCCAATTGTCCACTCCCGCACACCTTTCGTCTCCAACCGTGAGATGAGAGACGTATACGAAAGATGGCTGTACAGCAAAGAGCCAAACAATTAATAGTGCTGTTTGGTTGGTGATTGTTTTTTCAGTAAAAACACTTACGAATAAAGCAAGCTGCAAACAGCTGCCCCTTATTTCGTGCTCATTTTTAAGGCGAGAAATTGCCGCCATATGATCGGACGAGTTTCAACGATTGCGATTTAGTATTTGGCGCGGATGCGGTCGATTCCGATGAAACGCTAGTTGACCACGCGGCAGATTGCGCTTTCTCCCAGACGCCCCGGCAATGCGCAATAAGCCAGATAACGAAGCGATTGCCGGTGCGTCTATCCATAGGGAATTCCGGGAAGGCTTCTGCGGACAGTCAAAAGATTCGTCGGCCCCAAGCGGATTAAAGGTATTTGCATAAGACGTCATTTAACTAGAGACGATGCATATTGAATCGTTCAATGAACTTGCACGCTGCGTCCAACAACGCCGATTGTTGTTTTAAGGGGCTTGATGAAAGAACAGAACCAAAATATTACTTGCATAGTTAGTTATATAAAGTATTATAACGTTATGGGATGAATGAAGGGTTCATCTAAGTGAGTTAGGAGTAAGGGATGTTCAATTTCGATGAGCCTCGTTACGAGAAGGTTGTGAGCGATGCCCTCGCTC
>CAMQPJ010000170.1 GCA_947003675.1 uncultured Collinsella sp.
ACACCGCAGGCGATGGCAATGTTACGTGGCTTCATGACGGCTCCTCTCGTCCTGTTAGCGTAATTGTCGCAAAAGGTGCACGGGCATGATGGCTCAACTTGGCGAGCGGCGTGGGATTAAACATGGAATGAAAGGCGCGGCGCTGGCGCGGCGGGGTATGCTGGAGGGGACCATCAACCCAGCGAAAGGGGAGAGCATGACGGATCAGGAAACGCCCGAGCGCGCGCACGTGACGGCCGACGATATCGAGGCCGCCAACGACCTTATCGACTTTATCGAGGCATGCCCCAGCATGTTCCATACGGCGGCGACCATTATGGCCGAGCTCGACGAGGCGGGCTTTACCTACCTGCCCGAGAACGCGGCATGGGATATCGAGCCGGGCGGGCGTTATTACACGCAGCGCAATACCTCGAGTGTCATCGCCTTTAAGGTGGGCGAGGACCTGGCCGCGACGTGGGGCGAGGACGGCGTTGCCGGCGACTATCATTTTCAGCTGACGGCGTCGCACAGCGACTCGCCGACGTTTAAGGTTAAGGCCGTGCCCGAGCTCGACGGCGCGGGCGAGACGCTGCGCCTGAACACCGAGGCCTACGGCGGCATGATTGACTACACCTGGTTCGATCGCCCGCTGGCGCTCGCGGGCCGCGTGCTGGTGCGCGAGGGCGACCGTATTGAGAGCCGTCTGCTTGCCACCGAGCGCGAGGTCGCTATTATCCCGAGCCTTGCCATCCACATGAACCGCGGCGTCAACGAGGGCTTTGCTCCCAACCGAGCCGTCGACCTGTGCCCGCTCATCAGCGCCGGCGAACTCAAGCAGGGTGACTTTGATGCCCTGATCGCCGAAGAGCTGGATGTTGAGCCCGAGCAGATCCTGGGTCGCGACCTGTTCCTGGTCAATCGTCAGGATGCACGCATCTGGGGCTGGGCCGACGAGTTTATCTCGACGCCCAAGCTTGACGACCTGGCCTGCGCCTATACCTCGCTACAGGCATTTTTGGGCGCCGAGAACGCGCACGACGTCTCGGTCTTCTGCTGCTTTGATAATGAGGAGGTTGGCTCCGAGACCAAGCAGGGCGCCATGTCGACGTTCTTGGCCGACGCGCTGCGCCGCATTAACGGATCGCTGGGCTTTGACGACGAGTCGTACCATCGCGCCCTTGCCGCCTCGATGCTTGTAAGCTGCGACAATGCACATGCCGTGCACCCCAACCACGCCGAGAAGTGCGATGCCCGCAATCAGGTTGTACTCAACGGCGGCATCGTCATCAAGGAAGCCGCCAACCAGCACTACTGCACCGATGCCTTTAGCCGCGCGGTGTTCCAGGCCATCTGCGATGACGCCGACGTGCCCACGCAGGCCTTCGCCAACAAGAGCGATATGGCGGGTGGCTCCACGCTCGGTAACCTGTCGAACATGCAGGCGAGCATGCACGCCGTGGACGTGGGCCTGCCGCAGCTGGCCATGCACTCAAGCTACGAGACCGGCGGCGTACGCGACGTGATGTACGCCATCCGTGCCCTCACCGCCTTCTACGAGCGAAACCTAACCATCAACGGCGCCGAAAGCGTGGAGCTCTAAAACCTACCAAAAAGGGACAGGTTTATTTTGGCAGGTTTTATCTGGGCAAATGCAAAGGATGAAACCGAACTAGATTGGTGATGCGTAGCCGCCGAGGTGCAATGTGCCTCGGCGGCTTTTTGTGCACAGAGCACGGCTAATACTATTAAATGCTATACATGCTTTACGTATCTACCATAGAGTTTTATGATAATTATAAAGTATTAAGGAGGGGTCATGACCACAACAGCCGCTCAGATCAACGTACGTCTCGATGCCGATCTTAAAAGGAGAGGGGACGCCGCTCTCTCCATGGCTGGCATTACGCCGAGCCAAGCGGTGCGTGCGCTCTGGCAACTTGCGGCATCTCTGGCTGATCGGCCCGGCGCGCTCCAGGACATCCTTTCGCCTGGTCGTGCCCGGGCGGAACAGCGCGAGCGAGAGAAAGCCGCCAAGCACAAGCTCGAACTCATCGACCAAGGTTCGCAACTGTTCGCTGCTGCTTGCCGTGAATCGGAAATTGACTTGGCTAAGGTACGGCCCTCGGGCGATGAAGAACTCAAACGGAACGCCTACGCGGATCGCTATGGCGAGGAGATGAGCTGGCTCTGTGAGTGAGAATCCAAAGCGCATCTTGGTTGACACCAACGTCTGGCTTGATTATTTCATCCCTTCACGACGCGGTCGTTCGGTGGCAATTGAGTTTTTGCGTGATGCGTGCACGGCTCAGGTTGATTTGCTGTATGCGGCGACATCGTCCAAAGACCTGTTCTATTTGATTTCGAGCGAACATAAGGCGTGGTATCGGCGAGAGCACGGTTCGCTGTCTCAAGATGCCGCTTCGGCGGCGACATCACTCGCATGGGATTGTCTTGATGTGTTGTCGCAACTTGCTACGCCCGTGCCCTGCGATCTGAGCGACATATGGATGGCGAGTAAGCAGCGTAAGCTCCATAGCGATTACGAAGACGATTTAATCATCGCGGCAGCGATGCGCGCAAAGACAGACCTTCTGGTCACCAACGATGTCAAGCTCTGCTCGCACGCACCAGTCGCCGCAATGAGCGTAGAAGACGCAAAGAATTACTTAGCAACGCTCTAACAAACGCTCTAACTGAAAATTAATTTGGAGACCCCACAGGTCGAACAAAAGTCAGCGAGAGCCCGCCGTTTGAGCCAAGGTGCCGTGAAATGAAAAGGCGCTGACCTTCTGGTCGCGCCTTTGAAATTGAACGGCAGATTGGCCAAACGGCGGGCTCGCAGCGTCGAGGGGTTCCGGCGTTTGGTAAAACGCCGGAACAATTAGTGCTCAATCCAGCAGCGGAGCGTCTCGCCGGCCTGCAGGTGACGCAGGTTCTCCGCGGCGATGTCGACGACGTTGTTGAGCGTGGCGGCCAGGTGGAACCAGCCGGAGACGTGTGGCGTGATGAGCATGTTGGGCGCATCCCACAACGGGCTTGTGGCGGGCAGCGGCTCGGGGTCGGTGACGTCGACCGCGGCGCCGGCGAGATGTCCGGACTCAAGAGCGGCAACCAGATCGTCGGCAACCACAAGATCGCCGCGGCCGCCGTTGGTAAAGAAGGCGCCCGGTTTCATCGCGGCGAAGAACTCGGCGTTCGCCAGGCCGCGGGTCTCGGGTGTGCTGGGCATAAAGGACGCGACGATGTCAGCCTCGGCAAGGCGCTCAGGCAGGGCATCCATGCCGTCCATGTCCTCAAATACAATGGGGTAGACGAGCGGATGGCGCTTGATGCCGTGGACGTGTGCGCCCATGCTGCGGCAGAGCGTGGCAAAGTGGCCGCCGATATCGCCCGCGCCCAGCACCAGCACGTTGGCGTTTTTGAGCGAGGTAACCGGCCCTAAATCCTCCCAGCGATGCTCGCGCTGCAAGTCGTGATAGCCGGGCAGGCGTTTCATCATGGAAAGGACCATGGCAAACATGTGCTCGCTTACGGCCTGGCCGTAGGCGCCCACGGAGCAGGAAAGCTTGGCGTCGGCTGGTACGGTGCCGGCGGCAAGGTAGTCGTCATAGCCGGCGGTCTGCAATTGCAACAGCTGGAGGTGCTTGCACGCGGTAAGCAGGGCAGGGTCAATGTTGCCCAAGATCACGTCGGCATCGGCGACCTGTTCACGTGTGACGGCGTCGGCGCTCGTGTAGATAAAGTCCTCGCCCGGAGCGCTCGACTCAAGAATTGCGCGATGGCGGTCATTGACGGGCAGCAAAACCAGGATGTTCACAAGCAGTCCTCTCCGCTCGACCTGCCAAAAAGGGACAGGTTTATTTTGGCAGGTTTTATCAGGCAAAACGCTATAAAAACGCCGGGCTTCGCGATGGTTAACATATCCATCGCGAAGCCCGGCGCATCCACGGCTACCAGCTCAACAACTCGTAACCGTCCTCGGTCACCACGAGCTGTACCTCGCACTGGGCCGAGTCACTTCCGTCCTTGGTGCGCACGCACCAGCCGTCACCCTTGCTGATCTTGATGTCGGGCGCTCCGGCGTTGACCATGGGCTCGATGG
>CAMQPJ010000171.1 GCA_947003675.1 uncultured Collinsella sp.
TTTGTTTTGTTCGGTTTATGTCTGGGGCGCCGTTCTTCTTTCACTAGGGTTTGGGCCGTTTTTTGTTACACTCGCTGTTAACCACCGCCCCCAACGACTAGTCGGATTGCTAATTTGTGTGGGTTGTGGTTTTGGGAGCTGCGGGAATTTAAGATACTGTACAACTGTACGTTAAATCATCTTCGTAGTATATTGCTACCCGCAAAACTCAGCACCATTGTGCCGCGAGGCACTAAAGCGTCTACGTACAATGGTTGTCGATAGTACGATTCGATTCAACGACAGGATGGATGGTCCAAGCGTGAGTCTCGGCAGCAAACTATCCAACGCAAAGGTCTCCTTTGCGATATTTAAGCGCGACATTAAGCGACTGCTTATGAATCCCGTCGCCCTGGTGGTTACCCTGGGCGTGTGCGTCATTCCTTCGCTGTATGCCTGGTACAACATCGTTGCCAACTGGGATCCGTACGGAAATACCCAGGGCATTAAAATCGCCATTGCCAACAACGATCAGGGCACCCAGAACGACCTGGTGGGCGAGCTTAACGCGGGCGATAAGGTGGTCGACCAGCTCAAGGAGAACGACCAGCTTGGCTGGACCTTCGTCGACTCGGCGGCAGATGCCAAAGAGGGCGTCGAAAGTGGCGAATACTATGCTGCCATCGTGATTCCCAAGAACTTCTCCGACAATCTCGTCTCGATGCTCGACGGCAATTACCATCAGCCGAAGCTCACCTATTACGTCAACGAGAAAAAGAGCGCCATTGCGCCCAAGGTCACCGATACCGGTGCCAACACCATCGAGGAGCAGATCAACTCGGAGTTTGTCTCTACGGTGGGCGAGACCGTCGCGGGCATTGCCAAAGATGCTGGCATCGACCTTAAAGACAAGGCAACCCAGACTCAGGATTCGCTGGCGGGCTCGGTGTCCGAGGCGTCTGATACCCTGGGCGAAGTACGCGATTCCATCGGCGACATGAACACCGCCATCGACAAGACGAGCAACTCGATTGCTTCGGCCGATGCTGCGCTGGCGGGCCTGCAGGGGCAGGCGCCTTCGCTAACGCAGGCAATCGCTCAGGGTAATGATCTGCTGGGCGAAGCTCGCACCACGGCTGGCAAGTCCATCACCTCGCTCTCCAAGGCACTCTCGGAGGGCAGCATCGTGCTGAGCAAGACATCGGCTTCTGCGGACGCCTCGATTGGCAAACTCACCGGTACGGTTACGTCCACGACCACTCGTATCGACAACTCGCTCGAATCCCTTCAGGCGACGATTGACCACAACAGCGCTGTCATCGAGCGCCTGCAGATTCTCGCTAACGATACGTCAACGGGGTCGGAGGACGCCGACGCGCTCATCGCATCGACCATCAATTCGCTTCGCGAGCAAAACCAGAAGCTGCAGAGCATCAAGGATGGCCTTTCTGCACAGTCGCGCGCCATGGCAAAGGACGCTACGGCAATCTCGAACGCGAGCAAAGCACTCAACACTGCAATTCAGACCGGTACGGCTAACCTCGGTCAGGCTCAGACCGATCTGGGGCAGAACGCGCTGCCGAAGGCTTCGAGCGCGCTTGACTCCTTTGCCGCCGTTTCGGGCGATTTGACCGGCATTGTATCGGGTATGACCCCCACGATAGCGAGCGCGCGCGGCACGCTGGCGCAGCTCGACGCCACGCTCAAGCAGGCAAAGACCACGCTGTCTCAAACCGATGCCTCTCTTGCCAAGGTTCAGGACAAGCTCGCGACCGCCGCTAATGACATTGCGGCGCTGCAGACCTCTGAGTCTATGGGCGAGTTAGCCGACCTCATGGACGTCGACGTCAATGACGTGGCAGATTTCATGGCATCTCCGGTTGAGCTGACGTCCAAGTCAATCTATCCGGTCAAGAGCTTTGGCTCGGGCATCGCGCCCTTCTACACTAATCTGGCGCTGTGGGTGGGCGGCTATGTGCTCATCGCTATCTACAAACTCGAGGTCGACCGCGAGGGCATCGGTAGCTTTACGGCGCGTCAGGGCTACTTTGGCCGCTGGCTGCTGCTGGTGATCCTGGGCGCGTTCCAGGCCATCATCGTTACGGTGGGCGATTTGGTGATTGGCGTGCAGTGCGTCAACCCGCTGCTGTTCGTGCTGGGCGGCATCGCTATCTCGTTCACCTACGTCAACATCATCTATGCGCTGTCCACCACGTTTAAGCATATCGGCAAGGCTATCGGTGTCATTCTCGTTATCGTGCAGATTCCGGGTTCGTCGGGCATGTATCCCATCGAGATGATGCCCGGCTTCTTCCAGTGGCTGCATCCGCTGCTGCCCTTTACCTACGGCATCAATCTGCTGCGCGAGACGGTCGGCGGCATGTACTCGTTCAACTACCTGTTCAACCTGTGCATCCTGGGCGTGTTCCTTATCATCGCGCTCTTTATCGGTCTGCAGCTGCGCCCGTTGCTGCTCAGCCTCAACCTGCTCTTTGATAAGCAGCTTTCCACGACGGGCCTCATGATCTGCGAGTCCAACGACCTGCCGCGCCAGCGCTATTCGCTGCGCACGGCCATGCGCGTCATGCTCGATTCCGATTCGTACCGTCGCGAGCTGCTCGATCATGCCGTGGCGTTTGAGCATCGCTACCCGTACTACATCAAGGGCGGTTTTGCCGCCGTGGTAGGCGTGCAGGTCCTGCTCTTTGTACTGTCGACGGTGCTCGATATCGACAATAACGGCAAGATCATCCTGCTCGTTATCTGGATCATTTCGGTTATCGCCATCTGTGGCTGGCTCATCAATATCGAATATATCCGCGCGAGCCTCAATACCCAGATGCGTATCTCGGCGCTTTCGGACGAGGACCTTCGCCGCGAGATGCGCGAGCACACGGCCGCCATCCCTGCCGCCCGTCGCATGTTTGGCCTCAACGCCAGCGAGCGTGGTGCCAAGGGCGGCGAACAGCCTACGAGCCGTCTGCCGCATATCGGTGCGCATCGTAAGGCTCAAGATGCCGATGGCGTTGACAACGTAAACGGAAACGACGGGGACACCACCCCGCTCGGCAAGCACTCCAAAGGAGGTGAGGCATAAATGAAAAACATCCTGCACCTGTTTAAGCGCGATGTCCAAAACGTGTCTCGCTCCGTAATCGGCTTGGTTGTCGTGATGGGTCTCATTATCGTACCGTGCCTGTACGCGTGGTTTAATATCGCTGGCAGCTGGGATCCGTACGGCAACACTGGCAATCTTAAGATCGCCGTGGTCAACACCGATGAGGGTTACGAGAGCGATTTGATCCCTGTCGAGGTCAACGTGGGCGAAAACGTGACCGCCACCCTGCGCGGCAACGAGAACTTCGATTGGGTTGTGCTCAACGATCGCGATAAGGCGATTGAGGGCGTTAAGTCGGGCGCGTACTACGCTGCCGTCGTTATCCCTAAAACGTTTAGCGCCGACATGATGACGCTTTTCTCGACCGAGGTGAAGCACGCCGATATCGAGTTCTATGAGAACCAGAAGGCCAACGCCATCGCACAGATTGTGACCGAGAAAGGCTCGAGCGCCGTCCAGAGTCAGGTCAACGAGACCTTTACCGAAACCATCACGACCATCGGCCTTAAGACCGTGTCCAGCCTGCTCGACTATATGAGTACCGACCAGGTGAGCAACTTTATCGCCAATCTGTCCTCTACGCTGGGCGATTCGGTCCAGGACCTGCGGGACATTCAGACCAGCGCAACGTCGCTGGCGGGCGTTTTGAGCTCTACGTCCGATTCACTGACATCGGCGGGTGGCATGCTCAAGCAGACGGGCACCGTTGATGAGTCGACGAAGCAGCTGATGGAGCACGCCAAGAGTGGCATCAATGATTCCAAGGAAGCGCTCAAGGCCGCCAACGATGCCGTTGACGCGGCGATTGACGGAAGCGCGGGCTCGTTCGACAACGTGTCCGCCGAGCTTGCGAAGGCATTTGATGCCGCGAATCAGCATGTTGACCTTACGGTGTCTCAGCTCAACGGAGCCGCTGCGGCCCTCGATGCGCGCGCCAAGGATATCGATGCGATGGCCGATCAGCTCCGCAGCCTTGCCGA
>CAMQPJ010000172.1 GCA_947003675.1 uncultured Collinsella sp.
TATCCTATAGCCCAATGCGTTGACGGAGAGGGTTTTGCCCGCCGCGTCGCCGGCAAGAGAGGGAAGGTCATGGGCTGCAAGCCTTCCTGCGGTGGCAAGGGCCAAGCGTTCACTCCCGAGCAGCGACCTCAACGGGCGCGCGGCCAGCGGCGGCGAAGCCCCAGTAGGGAAGCCGTGAGCCTCGCGATAAGGGGCGCAGAGTGGGCACGGCGGGCCAGACATCCGCCGGGTCAAACAAGGTGGTACCGCGGAATTCAACCGTCCTTGGGCAATGCACATGCCCGAGGACGGTTTTTTGTTACCGAACCGGGCCGCGTTTTCGCAACGTCAGGCGACGGCAGTCGTCTCGGCGAGCGGGGAGCGCGAGAGACGAAAGGGAAGACATGAGTCTGATTGATGATCTGGTCAAACTCGAGGAAGAGGCCAAGGAGCTCGTCGCAGGCGCCGACGACGCCGCAAAGCTCGAGGCCGCGCGCGTTGAGCTGCTCGGTCGCAAGGGCCGCATCACCGGTCTGATGCGCATGATGGGCAAGCTCGCCCCCGAGGATCGTCCCGTGATGGGCAAGCGCGCCAACGAGATGCGCCAGCTGATCGAGGGCATGCTCGACGAGCGCACCACCGAGATGAAGGCCGCCGCCCTCAAGCACGCACTCGAGCACGAGGCCGTCGACATCACGCTGCCGGGCATCCGTCCGCAGATCGGTCACCAGCACCTGATCAAGCAGATCATCGAGGAGGCCGAGGACATCTTCTGCGGCATCGGCTACACCGTCGAGTCCGGCCCCATGGTCGACACCTCCTACTACAACTTCACCGCGCTCAACGCCCCCATGGATCACCCGAGCCGTTCGGCCCGCGATACCTTCTACGTGGTCGACAACAACCCCGGCAGCGTCGCACACCCCGAGGCTCACGCCCACGGCGAGTCCGACGTGCTGCTGCGCACCCAGACTTCGGGCGTGCAGATCCACACTATGGAGTCGCAGAAGCCGCCCATCTACATGATCTGCCCGGGCACCGTCTACCGTCCCGACACGGCCGACGCCTGTCACCTGCCGCAGTTCAACCAGATCGAGGGCCTGGTCGTCGACGAGGGCATCACTTTTGGCGATCTTAAGGGCACGCTCGACTACTTTGTTAAGTGCATGTTTGGCGAGGATCGCAAGACGCGCTATCGCCCGCACTTCTTCCCCTTCACCGAGCCGAGCTGCGAGGTGGACGTGAGCTGCCACGTGTGCGGCGGCAAGGGCTGCAACTTCTGCAAGCACAGCGGCTGGATCGAGATCCTGGGCTGTGGCATGGTCGACCCCAACGTCCTGATCAACTGCGGCATCGACCCCGAGAAGTACACCGGCTTCGCCTTTGGTATTGGCGCCGAGCGCGTCGCGGCCCTGCGCTACGACCTGCCCGACCTGCGAACCCTGATGACTGGCGATATGCGCTTCCTGAACCAATTTTAGGCTTGCCCAGGCACCCCATCTTGGCGTTCAAACCGTCGCTCGCGTACCTTTAGTACGCGTCGCTCCTCTTTCACGCCAACCTGGGGCACCTGGACAACCCTAAGGCGAACGTCTTCATTTGATAATCCTTCCTTTGCGGAGATTAAGAACTAGGAGAGCTACATGCGCGTTTCTTACGACTGGCTCAAGACCATGATCGATATTCCGGAGGATCCCAAGACCCTTTCGGACGAATATATCCGTACCGGCACCGAGGTCGAGGCGATCGACACCGTGGGCGAGTCCTTCGACCACGTGGTGACTGCCAAGGTGCTCACCAAGACCCCGCACCCCGATAGCGACCACATGTATGTGTGCTCGGTCGACGTGGGCGACAAGAACCTCGACGCCGACGGCAACCCCGCCCCGCTGCAGATCGTCTGCGGCGCGCAGAACTTTGAGGCTGGCGACCACATCGTCACGGCAATGATCGGCGCCGTGCTTCCCGGCGACGTCAAGATCAAGAAGAGCAAGCTTCGCGGCGTCGTGTCCATGGGCATGAACTGCTCCGCGCGCGAACTCGGCCTGGGCGGCGACCACTCCGGCATCATGATTCTGCCCGAGGACACGCCCTGCGGCATGCCGTTTGCCGAGTACGTGGGCTCGAGTGACACTGTGCTTGACTGCGAGATCACGCCCAACCGCCCCGACTGCCTGTCCATGATCGGCATGGCCCGCGAGACCGGCGCCATCTTCGACCGCGATTTCCACGTGGAGCTGCCCGCCATCAAGGCCGAGACCGGCCGCGCGACCGACGACGAGCTTTCCGTCGAGATCGCCGACGAGGGCCTGTGCGACCGCTATGTCGCCCGCATCGTGCGCAACGTGAAGGTCGGCCCCTCGCCCGACTGGATGGTCAAGCGCCTTAACGCCCTGGGCGTGCGCCCGCACAACAACATCGTCGACATCACCAACTATGTGATGATGCTCACCGGTCAGCCGCTGCACGCCTTTGACCTGGACACCTTTGCCGAGCGCGATGGCCATCGCCGCGTGGTGGTTCGCGCCGCCCAACAGGACGAGAAGTTCACGACCCTCGACGGCGAGGAGCGCACGCTCGACGCCGGCATGGGCCTCATCACCGACGGCGAGCGTCCCGTGGCGCTGGCCGGCGTTATGGGCGGCATGGATTCCGAGATCGAGGACGACACCGTCGACGTGATGGTCGAGAGCGCCTGCTTCAACGCCGGTCGCACCTCGCACACCAGCCGCGACCTGTCGCTGATCTCCGATGCCTCCATTCGCTTTGAGCGCCAGGTCGACGAGACCGGCTGCGTGGACGTCGCCAACGTCACGTGCGCGCTCATCGAGGAGATTGCCGGCGGCGAGGTCGCCCCCGGCTATGTGGACGTGTTCCCCGCGCCCAAGACCATCGACAGCATCAAGCTGCGCTTGGCCCGCGTGCACGCCATCTGCGGCGCCGACATCGAGCCCGACTTTATCGAGCGCTCGCTCACCCGCCTGGGCTGCACTGTCGAGCGCGACGGCGAGGACTTTATGGTCACCCCGCCGAGCTTCCGCCCCGACCTGCCGCGCGAGATTGACCTGATCGAGGAGGTCCTGCGCCTGTGGGGCATGGGCCGTGTGACGGCGACCATCCCGGCTGCCAAGAACCATATCGGCGGCTTGACCCGCGAGCAGAAGCTCACCCGCAAGGTCGGCGAGATCCTGCGCGCCTGTGGCCTCAACGAGACCACGACCTTTGGCTTTGCCGCCCCGGGCGACCTGGAGAAGATCGGTATGTCCACCGAGGGACGCGGCTGCCCCGTCGTGCTCATGAACCCGCTGGTGGCCGAGCAGACCGAGATGCGCCGCTCACTGCTGCCGGGTCTGCTGCAGTCTGTGGCCTATAACGAGGCCCACGGCACGCCCAACGTGCACCTGTACGAGGTCGGCAGCCTGTTCCACGGTCGCGAGAACGCCAGCCTGCCCAAGGAGACCAAGTCCGTGGCGGGTGTGCTCTCGGGCCAGTGGAGCGAGCAGTCCTGGAACACGAAGTACCGCAAGCTGCGCTTCTTCTTTGGCAAGGGCATTGTCGAGGAGCTGCTTGCCCAGTTGCGCATCGAGAAGGTCCGCTTCCGTCCCGTCGAGGGCGAGGGCTACGCTTTCTTGCAGCCGGGTCGTGCGGCCGAGGTTCTGTCCGGCGGCACCGTGCTGGGCTGGGTCGGCGAGATTCACCCCGAGGCGCGCGAGGCGATGGGCATCGATGAGGTCGTCGTTGCCTTTGAGCTCGATCTGGACAAGCTGATCAAGGGCGCCCGCAACCAGGAGAACTACCGCGAGTTCTCGCAGTACCCTGCCGTTGAGCACGACCTTGCTATCGTGGTCGATAACTCCGTGACCTGCGAGGATCTTGAGCGCCGCATTACCAGCGCCGGCGGCAAGCTGCTCGAGGGCGTGCGCCTGTTCGACGTCTACCGCGATCCCATCCGCATCGGAGCGGGCAAGAAGTCCATGGCCTTTGCGCTTACGTATCGCTCCGACGATCACACGCTCACCAGCGAAGAGGTCGAGAAGGCGCACCAGAAGATCGTCACCAAGGTGTGCAAGGGCGTAAACGGCGAGGTCCGCG
>CAMQPJ010000173.1 GCA_947003675.1 uncultured Collinsella sp.
GCTGAGCATTCCGTTGCTCGTCAGTTTGCTGCTGGGCGACCGGATGCGCAGGATGTGGCGCAACTTTCAGAGTTTGCGCAGCGGATCCGGCAAAAGCTACTGGACGGGGCTGCGTCCGAGCCCTCTATTCCCGGCAATCGTCCTTATAAGCAAGCTGGAGGCCACAGTATGGTGCCCCATGCAACGGAGGATTGCGTCTCCTGCGGTGCTTGCGCTGCGTTGTGCCCTGTTCGAGCTATCGACAAGGACGATCCAAGGCAGGTGGATGGCGAGGCGTGCATCTCCTGCATGCGTTGCGTCTCCGTATGCCCGCAGAATGCCCGCGAGCCTAATCCCGCTGCGCTTTCCGCCGTTACCAAGATGTTGAGCAAGGTTTGCGTTGTGCGGAAGGAATGCGAGCTCTTCATCTAGCGCAAGTGAGATTGGTGCAAACAAACCTGGCCCTTTTGCACCAAAAACGATCCGTTTTCCTCCGTTCCCAAGGGATCATGTGATCCGAAGGGGACGGAGGAAAACGGATCAAAAAGGAAAAATAGTAAGGCGCTCTTTTTCACATTGAATATTGCAATTTGGTAACGCGTTTTATCAAATATGGCATTTATCTGCGGTAATGTTTTATTTCACCGCTGAGGGTGACATTTTATACCGCCTGCCGAACCGTATGGAGACCTCACAACTTTTTAGGTCAGTGTTGTGCGTGTAGCAATTTCGCCCGGCCTCGCCTCCGGGCTGCCATGTGAGAGGGGACCTTATGGCACGACTGCATGTAATGGAACGCAGCCACGCTCAGGCCGTTATGGACGACCTGCACGATGCGCTCGGACGTCGTCTGGCGGTGAGCTCGCTCGCCCCGTGCCCCGTCGAGTTTACGGCGGCGCTCGTCAACCTGTGCTCCACCCAGAGCTGCGGCAAGTGCACGCCCTGCCGCGTGGGCCTGAGCGCGCTGAGCGATCTGCTCGCCGATGTGCTCGAGGGCCGCGCCGACGAGTCCACGCTCAACTTGATTGAGCGCACTGCCCGCACCATCTATCTTTCGAGCGACTGCGCTATCGGCTACGAGGCCGGCGCCATGGCACTCACGGCCATTCGCGGCTTCCGCGACGATTTTGAGCACCACATCCGCGAGCACTCCTGTGGCTTTGACCGCGAGGCCCGCGTCCCGTGCGTCTCGGGCTGCCCGGCGCACGTCGACATTCCCGGTTACATTTCGCTGGTCGAGGCCGGCCGCTATGCCGATGCCGTCAAGGTCATCCGCAAGAACAACCCGCTGCCGCTCGTTTGCGGCCTGGTGTGCGAGCATCCCTGCGAGATGCACTGCCGTCGTGGCATGGTCGACGATCCCATGAACATCCTCGCCCTCAAGCGTTTTGCCGTTGAGCACAGCGACCTCAACGATTACAAGCCCAGCGTGGCCGACAACACCGGCAAGCGCATCGCCGTGATCGGCGGCGGCCCGGCCGGCCTTTCCTGTGCCTACTACCTGGCCGTGATGGGCCATAAGGTGACCATCTTTGAGCAGCGCCACCACCTGGGCGGCATGCTGCGCTATGGCATTCCCAGCTACCGTCTGCCGCGCGAGCGCCTGCAGGCCGAGATCGACTGGATCTTGAGCGCCGGCATCAACGTGGAACTCGACCACTCCGTCAATGGCGAGGAGCTTGCCCGCCTGCGCGACGAGTTCGATGCCGTCTACCTGGCCATTGGTGCCCACAGCGATAAGAAGCTCGGCCTTCCGGGCGAAGAGGCGCCCGGCGTGGAGTCGGCCGTCAAGATGCTGTGCGCCATCGGCGACGACGAGCTGCCCGACCTGAGCGGTCAGCGCGTGTGCGTCATCGGCGGCGGCAACGTGGCCATGGACGTGGCGCGCTCTGCCGTGCGCTGCGGTGCCGAAAAGGTGAGCATCGTCTACCGCCGTCGCATCTGCGACATGACGGCCCAGGATGCCGAGATTGCCGGCGCCCAGGCCGAGGGCTGCGAGGTTCTTGAGCTCACCGCACCGCTCGCTATTGAGACGGGCGAAGATGGTCGCGTGAGTGGTCTGCGCGTGCAGCCGCAGATTATCGGCGAGCCCCGTCGTGGGCGCCCGGCTCCGCGTGCCGCCGCGACGCCCGAGCGCGTCATTCCCTGCGAGCGCGTGTTTGTTGCCATTGGTCAGGACATCGATTCCAAGCCGTTTGAGGAGATGGGCATCGCCTGCAAGTGGGGCTGCGTCGTCACCGATTCGGACGGCGCCGTGCCTAACTTCGACGGCCTCTTTAGCGGCGGTGACTGCCAGACCGGTCCCGCCACCGTCATCCGGGCCATCAACGCCGGCCGCGTTGCTTCGGCAAATATCGACCGCTACCTGGGCTTTGACCACAAGATCAAGCTCGACGTTGAGCTGCCGACCGTGCAGTTTAAGGGCAAGCACGAGTGCGGCCGCTGCGAGCTGGGCGAGCGCGAGGCCGGCGAGCGCATCCACGATTGGAATCTGGTCGAGCAGGGCCTTACCGAGGAGGAGGCACGCCAGGAGGCAAGCCGCTGCCTGCGTTGCGACCACTTTGGCTTTGGCGCGTTCCGCGGAGGGAGGAACCTGGAATGGTAGAGCCCAACAACCCCACTGTCAGCGACAACACCGAAAGCGGAGCACTCAATATGGTCAAGCTCACTATCGATAATTGCGAGGTCATGGTACCCGAGCACACCACGATCCTGGACGCGGCCAAGTCCGCCGGCATCCAGATTCCCACCATGTGCTACCTGCGCGATCTAAACGAGATCGGCGGTTGCCGCGTGTGCGTGGTCGAGGTTGAGGGCTGCGACCAGCTGGTTGCCGCCTGCAACAACTACGTGCTCGACGGCATGGTGGTCCACACTAACAGCCCCAAGGCCCGCGAGGCGCGTCGCACCAACGTGCAGCTGCTGCTGTCCCAGCACGACTCGCGCTGTACGAGCTGCGTGCGCAGTGGTAACTGCAACCTGCAGACCATCGCCAACGACCTGGGCATCTTCTATCTGCCGTACGAGCAGCACCTGGCGCGCGAGGGCTGGGATTTCGATTTCCCCATCATCCGCGATAACGACAAGTGCATCAAATGCATGCGCTGCATCAAGGTGTGCGAGAGCGTGCAGGGCTTAGGGATTTGGGATCTGACCAACCGCGCCACGCATACCGCCGTGGGCACCCGCGGGCGTGCGCCGATCGGCAAGACCGATTGCGTCGCGTGCGGCCAGTGCATCACGCATTGCCCGACGGGCGCCCTGCGCGAGCGTGACGATACCGAGACCGTGTTCGATGCCATCGCCGATCCCGACAAGATCGTGCTGGTGCAGATTGCGCCGGCCGTGCGTAGCGCCTGGGGCGAGGAGCTCGGCATTCCGCGCGAGGAGGCCACCGTTGAGCGCTTGGCCTGTGCGCTGCGCCGCGTTGGCTTTGAGTACGTGTTCGACACCGATTTCTCGGCCGACCTCACCATTATGGAGGAGGGCTCCGAGCTGCTCGAGCGCCTGGGTAAGGCCGCCAAGGGCGAGGGCGACAGCCGCAGCTGGCCCATGTTCACGAGCTGCTGCCCGGGCTGGGTACGCTTTGTGAAGGCGCGCTACCCGGAGTTTGTCGACAGCCTGTCCACGTCCAAGTCGCCGCAGCAGATGTTTGGCGCCATCGCCAAGACCTACTACGCCAAGGTGCTGGGCGTGGAGCCCGAGCGTCTGTTTGTGGTGTCCGTGATGCCGTGCACGGCCAAGAAGGCCGAGTGCGCGCTGCCGAGCATGGTGGGCGAGGACGGCACGCCCGATGTGGACGTTGCGCTGACGGTGCGCGAGACGGTGCGCATGATCCGCGCGAGCCACGTGAGCGTCGACACGCTGGTTGAGGAGCCGCTCGACACGCCGCTGGGCTTTGGCACGGGCGCGGGTGTGATCTTTGGCGCCACGGGCGGCGTGATGGAGGCTGCCGTGCGCTCGGCCTATTACCTGGTGACGGGCAAGAACCCCGACGCCGACTTCTTTACCGATGTGCGCG
>CAMQPJ010000174.1 GCA_947003675.1 uncultured Collinsella sp.
CCACTCATTTAAGTACGTCCCCAATGAGTGCGACGGAATGGCTCCCCTTGGCAGCTTAGAGCTGTCATGCAGGAACCATTCCGTCGCAGCCTCATGAAAGGAACTGGGTTGTAAATGTTGGAGAAGAGCCGTTAGCGCCCGGGGGCCAGGATCACCAGCGCGTCGTGCTCAAAGGGATGCTGAGCCACGCGCACGGTGCCGTCACCGTTGTCGCGGACGGGCAGCTTGGCGATGCGCTTGTCCTCCATGTCGAGGACCGTCGCCGTCCAGCCGCGCGCGCCGTCGAGCTTAAACTTGAGCGCTGTGGTACGTGGCAGGTACGTAACGACACAATCGCCAACGCGCGCCACACGAATGGCCTCGCGCGCGTCGTCGAGAAGCTCCTGCGCCGGAACCACGGCAAGTGCGTCATCGCCAGCCGTAGCGCCCAGCCCGGCAAGCACATGCTCGATCGCGCCAAAGTCCCAAACGCCCGCAAACTGCAGACACTCCTGCCAGCGGAACGGCATATCGAAGCCCTCGCCCAGCACCGAGCCCTGGCTCTTGCTGGTCTGCCAGTTCCAAACACCGTGCGCGCCATAGGTCACGCCAGCGCTCGCACCGGCAAGGATCGACGACCACACGCTCGCGCGGCAGTCCTGCGCGGTGAAGCGCCAGTACACGTTGCGCGAGGCACCCATCTGCTCGTAACAGGGCTCGGAGTTGACCATCGGCTTTTTGGGGTAGTTGGCGATAAAGTCCTGCGGCAGGCGCCAGGCCTCGGGCTGGCCCTCGTAGTTGTGGCCGGGCTGGAACATGTAGAAGTCCAGACGGTCCAGGTACTGTGACGGAATGGTGCGGTTGCCGCGGTTGATATGCATGGTGCGCAACGCCTCGGGCGCGCGTTTGACGACTTCGTCGAGAGCGTCCTCGTAGTAGGCAATCGCCTCGTCGCTGGTAAAGTCGGTATCGCCCGTCACCACATAGACGGGGTCGAACTCGCCCAGGTTCTCGACGACGCGGGCAACGTGGGCACGGACCTCCTCGCGCGGCATAACCTCGGCACCGCAATGCTCGGCAATCTTGGCGCCCCAGGTACCGGGCACGTAGTTGCACCACATAAGCACGAGCGCCGGACGAATGCCGTGCTCGACGGCAGCGCGGCACATGGCGGCGGCGCGGTCCCAGTACGCTTGGTTGGGACGGGACCAATCAAAATGCACGCCGTCCTCGCTGGCATAGGGCCAAATGCCCAGGTCGGGGCAGCAGCGATCCCACTGCGGCAGCGTGTTGATCTGCAGCACGTTCATGCCCTGCTCGGCGCGGCGGGTCAGATAGTAGTCCCAATCGGCCTCGGCGATGCTCGTAAACGCACTCCAGCACGTATCGGCAAACCAAAAGAACGGTTTGCCCTCGCACAAAAAGCCGTCCTGGCGACCGTTAACGGTCAGCTTTCCCAAACTCATCTGCATGTCCTTTCGTTTGATAAAGGAGTTGCGAACCGGCAGATTCTTTCGCGGTAACCCCGCGCGAAAGCCCCTGGCGCTTAGCAAGCCCCGGCGAGTGGGATCCGCGCGCCCCCAATCAGTCTACCTTGTAAGAAGGGCCCCGCCGGGCTTGCGCCTGACGGGGCCCTGTCGTGTAGGTAAGGTCGTATGTGACCGAACGGTTTGGCCTTAGGCCTCCATCTCGGCGAGCTCCTCCTTGGAGAAGCCAGTGGCAAAGACGACGGCAGCGGCGATGACAAAGGAGATTGCCATACCGACGATAGCCCAGACGGTGTTCATCTGGCCACCCTGCAGGTAGTTGGTGAAGACCAGGAAGTTGGAGGCACCGCCGGCCAGGTAGTAGGTAACACCCATGAGGCCGGAGAACACAGCGCCGATAGCACCGCCGATAAACATACCGAGCATGGTGCGACGGAAGCGCATGAGGATACCGAAGAGTGCGGGCTCGGTGACGCCGCCGGCGATGGCGGAGATGACGTAACCCAGAGCAAGACCCTTCTCGTCGGGGTTCCTCATCTTGAGGAAGGCACCGAAGGCGCAGCCCCAGACAGCGGCCATAGCGCAGTTGGTGGAAACGAAGACGAAGGGATCGTAGCCGGCAGCGATGATCTGAACCTGAGCGAGCAGGATGACGGGCATGTGCATGCCGCAGACCACGAAGAGCTGCCAGAAGGCGCCGAGGATGGCCATGACGATCAGGATACCGATACCGCCAAGGTCAGCAAGACCAAAGAGGGCGTTGGCGATGAGGCTGCCGATCTCGTTGCCGATCGGGGCAAGGACGATGAAGGCGATGGGGATGGTGACGATCATGGTGCAGAACGGCGTGAAGACCGTGGACAGCACGTCGGGCATGACCTTCTTAAAGAACTTCTCGACAAAGTACAGGACCGGCACCGAGAGGATGATCGGCAGGACGGACTGCTGGTAGTTGGCAGCGGCGATCTGGATGCCGTAGACGGAGATGATTCCGCCACCCTCCTGAGTCGCGACACTCACGACGGACGGGGCCATGAGAGCACCGCCGAGGAGCATGCCGAGCACCGGAGAGGCGCCGAGCTTCTTAGCAGCGGCATAGCCCAGGTAAATGGGGATAAAGGTAAACGTGGCCTCGTACAGGGTGGTGTAGAGGAACGTGTAGGTCGGATCGGTATCGGAGAGAACGCCGAGCATAGTGGGACCGAGGACCGCGGCGATGGTGCGGAACAGACCGCCGGCCATGAGCAGCGGGATCAGCTGGGTCATGGAGCCCGACAGATAGTCGAGGATGATGTTGGGCAGGTTCTTGAGCTCGAACTTCTCCTTAGGAGCGTCGAGGTTCTCGTCGACCGCGGCACCCTGCTTGACGCCGGACATGGCGACGAACTCGGCGAGCACCTTGGGCACGTTCTGGCCGATGATGACCTGGAGCTGGCTGCCGGCGAACTGGCAACCCAGAACACCCTTGACCTTCTTGATCTTCTCCACGTCGGCCTTGCTGTTATCCTTGAGCGTCAGACGCAGGCGCGTCATGCAGTTGGTGGCGACGGCAACATTCTCCGCACCGCCCACGAGCTCGAGGACATCGGTGGCAATCTGCTTGTTATCTACTGCCATGGGACCCCTCCCCATATCATCGTGTGCCTACCCGTTTGGACGTAGGCACGCCTTTGACCCGGCGACTATAACCCCTTACGGCTGCCGAGCCCTTGGATACGCTGTCGTAAACAATCTGTTTACTGAACGTTTACAGCACTTAGTTTACACGCAGCGTTGAATTTGTGGCAGTTTTGCCGTTTGCAGTCCGGTGAACGGTAGGAAATCGGGGGTGAACGTAATTGAACGCTAAGGCATTACGTATAGTACCGTTTATTAATAAATAGCCGTCTACGTGGGATTTTATAAAATCTGGCACCCAAATGCCTTGTTGACCCATCAACAAAAGCCCTGATAGATAGTAGTAAACGAGTGTTTAGCAGTTCATTGAGCGTTTGATGCGACCGTTTACCGAGTTCATCTGCTTATTCTCTAATTCTGCTTTACACTAAACATGTTTAGATTGTATTGCCGCACACGTTTAACTCTCGCGGCACAAGGGAGGCAGCTCATGGAACTCAAATCGTGCACCTACGCAACCGTCACCACCTTGGGTGACTTTGGCCCCTGGATCAGCAAGGTCGTTCTCGACCTACCCTGCACCGTGCGCGCCAACGATGTCGATGCGAACGCTTTCCATATATATGTAGAGCGTCACGAGCGCACGGGCGAGGTCCTGATGCGCAAGGAGCACGGCGCCGACCATGCCGCGCCCTCCGTGGGTTACATCGACGTTCTCACCGCGTATCCGTGTGACGAGAACGGCCGCAAGCTCGCCGTGGGCACCCATGTGGCACTCGAGGTCGCCGAGCAGCGCCTGACCAAAAAGATCGAAGGCGGCGTCATGGGCTCGCGCATGCTCGATGACCAGCTGCACGTCAC
>CAMQPJ010000175.1 GCA_947003675.1 uncultured Collinsella sp.
CCCACCTCCGTTGCGATTTCGAAAGGTTGGGTTCACGAGCCATGCCAAGTGCTCAAGAGCTACAACAGCAATTTGGTGAATATCGAGGCGCTATGCCCCGTCCATCGGATTTCGATCTCTTTTGGAAGGACCGCATGGCCGAGGCGGACGCCGTCGAGCTCGACTACGCGATCGAGGCGGCTTCGGTTGCGGATTCCGCGACCTGTCGGTTTTTCGACCTCTGGTATACCGGCATGTGTGGTGCACGCCTGCATGCCAAGTACCTCAAGCCGGTCTCGGAGGAGCCCATGCCGCTGGTGCTTCAGTTCCATGGATATCCGGGTGCGAGCCGCAGCTGGTTTGAGCAGGCGTCGTTTGCGGGCATGGGCATGGCGCTCATCGCCCTCGACTGCCCCGGCCAGGGTGGCCCCTCCGAGGATATTGGTGGATTTGAGGGCACGACGGTCGCGGGCCATATCGTCGCCGGTATCGACGGCGACCCGGCCAACCTCTACTATATCCGCTTGCACCAGGATATCCGCATTCTGTGCCGTATCGTTCGCGAGCTCGAGGGCATCGATCTTGCCCGCGTGTATGTGAACGGCGCATCGCAGGGTGGCGGTTTGGGTATTGCGACCTGCGCGCTTAACAGCGAGCTTATCAATCGCGCGGCCATCCTCTACCCCTTCTTATCGGACTTCCGCCTGGTTTGGGATCTGGACGCCGACGATATTGCCTACGAGGGTCTGCGCTATTGGTCGCGCTGGTTTGACGAGGACTCGACTCGTGTCGAGGAAGCCTATGCCAAGCTGGCGTACTTCGATTCCAAGAACTTTGCCCCCATGGTCAAATGCCCCGTTCTGTTTGGCACGGGCACAGCCGATATCGTCTGTCCGCCGGCGACGCAGTTTGCGGTCTACAACAACCTGACCTGTGAAAAGCGTCATGAGTTCTTTGAAGGTTTTGGCCACGAGGAGATTCAGGACTTTGATGATCTGATCATTTCGTTTTTCTGCGAGGGAGGGGAGGCTCATGTCTAAGTGCGAGAGCAATGTTGACGAGCTGATAGTCCCCGGGCTCGTGGGAATTCCTGGAACGGTTTCGTCAAGGCTCGCAGAATATCGGGACTGGCACGGTGATGTCCAAGCAGATATTTCTGATTTAGAGACATGCGCTTCGAATCTTGAGATTCAAGGCCTGGCCATTACGGCGATTGACTTTGTTAACCTCTGCGCCCGTTACTCGGAGGTTTCCTTTGAGCTCGGTGACCATGCGGTCCACGCTCGTTTGATTGAGCCTGTTGGTCGTGCCCGAGTATCTGAGCGCGTGCCGCTGTGCCTGATGTTCCACGACATCGATCGGCCTGTGCGCGGCTGGCATCACATGACGAGATTTGCCGCCATGGGATATGCCGTGCTTGCACTGGACGACGGTGTTGCTGGTACGGACGACCTGCAGCGGGGGATTGCTTCGCCCGCTTTTGTCGAGCGCGTCCGTTGGGGCTGCGCGTTGGCGAAGGTCGCGCGCAATCTTGACGGCGTGGACTCCGATCGCATTTTTGCGTGGGGCGAGGGCCTTGGCGGCGGCGTCGCGCTGGCGGTTTCCGCTCTGGACGAGCGGGGCCTTGCCTGCACGGCGGTTGCCAATCCAATCCCCGGTGGCCTCGAGGCTCTGTCGTCTCGGGTGCGCGGATCGGTGCTCATGGGCACATCGCTCATGGATGCCGTGAGCGATCCCAAGGGCCAGTTCGCCGTATTCAACGGTCTTGAGTGTGACCGGAGGCATATCATCTATGCCAAATACGCTCACGAGCGCATCAATGCGTTCGAAAACGAAGTCGTCGACTTCTTGAACCAAACGTTCTACCCGTGTTCTTTGGCCTAGACGGCCTGGACACTGCCAACAAGAGTGGGTGGCATAGGGCCGCCCGCCAGACAACTAAGGAGATTCTTGTGGCAACTCAGAAATTCACCGGCGTTATCCCTCCCGTCGTTGTTCCCGATACCGAAGACCACCAGCTTGATGTTGCCTCCTTTGAGCGCAGCATCAACCGCATGATCGATGCCGGCGTCGATGGCCTGTTCTTCCTGGGCTCCTCGGGCGAGGTCGTCTTCTCCACCGACGAGCGCCGCCGCCAGATTGTCGCCGAGGCCGTGCGCATCGTCGACCACCGCGTTCCCGTTCTGGTCGGCATCATCGATACCGAGACCGAGCGCATGATCGAGCATGGTAAGGTCGCTCAGGAGCTGGGCGCCGATGCGCTTGTCGCCACCTGCCCGTTCTATGCCCTGCAGGGCATGACCGAGGTCGAGGAGCACTTCCGCATCCTGCACGAGGAACTCGACCTGCCCATCTTCGCCTACGACATCCCCGTGTGCGTCCACACCAAGCTCCCCTGGAAGCTCCTTGCTAAGCTCGGCGCCGAGGGCGTCCTGGCCGGCGTCAAGGATTCCTCGGGCGATGACATCTCGTTCCGCTACCTCGTTCAGGAGAACGAGAAGAACGGCCATCCGATGAGCATCCTCACCGGTCACGAGGTCGTTGTCGACGGCGCTTACCTCGGTGGCGCCGACGGTTCTGTCCCGGGTCTCGCTAACGTTGAGCCCGAGGGCTACGTGCGCCAGTGGAAGGCCGCTCAGGCCGGCGACTGGGCTACCGTCAAGGCCGAGCAGGATCGCCTCAACGAGATTTCCCACATCTGGGATGTCACCTCGGGCGTTCAGGGCTATGCCGGCGGCGTTGGTGCCTTCAAGACCGCTATGAATCTCATGGGCATCTTCGACAGCCCGACCATGCCGCGCCCGGTGAAGGCCATGACCGGCGAGAACGTCGAGGCGATTCGCAAGGTCCTCCAGGACAACGGTCTCCTTTAAAGCTTTCCCAGGCACCCGACCTCGCCGTTCAACCGTGTGACCATGACCCATTAGGTCGATGGCCACACGGTTTCTCGGCGATCTCGGGCACCTGGAAAACCTTTACCGCGCTGTGACGGCTAGCCTGACGGCGCATTTCCTGTAGTTGTTTTTATCTCCTAAGGAGAGCGACATGGAGAACAAGTACGTTTGCTCCGTCGATATCGGCGGCACCAAAATTGCGACCGCCATTATGGAGTACCCGGCTGACGGCAGCGTGCCCCATCCCGTATTTGAGGCCGAGGTTCCTACTGAGGCCCAGGAGGGCGGCGAGGCCGTCTTCCAGCGTATCGAGGCGTCCATCAAGGCCGCTCTTGAGGCGAATCCCGATGTCGAGGTCCTCGGTGTCGGTATCGGTGCCGCAGGCGTCGTCGATCCCAAGACGGGCGCCATCGCGTATGCCAACGAGATCATGCCCGGCTGGTCCGGCGTTCAGTTGGGGCCGCGCCTGCGCGAGGACCTTGGTCTCCCCGTTGCCGTGGTGGGCGACGTGCAGGCTCATGCTCTGGGCGAGGCCCACTGGGGCGTCGGCAAGGGCAAGTTCTCCGTCTTGTGTCTGGGCATCGGTACGGGCATCGGCGGCGCATATGTCGAGAACGGCCGCGTGATGCAGGGCTTCCATGGTGCTGCCGGCCATATGGGCCACATCGAGTGTTCGGCTGCCGCCGGCATTCCCTGCGCCTGCGGGCGTTCTGGCCATCTTGAGTCGGTAGCCTCGGGCACCTCGATTGGCCGTATGTACGACGAGCGCTTCGGTCGCGTCGACCCCAGCCGTCCTTCGGTCGGTCGCGACGTGAACGACCTGTGCCGTGCTGGCGACGCAAAGGCGACCGAGGTCATCCATGACGCCGGCTTTGCGCTGGGTGCCAGCTTGGGCTCGCTCGCTAACATCCTGGACCCTGAGGTCATCGTGCTTTCGGGTGGCGTGATTCACCAAGGTCCCGATTGGCGTTCGCAGACGTGGAAGGATTCGGTGCACGAGGGCTATGCCAGCCAGGCGCTCGATCCGCTTCAG
>CAMQPJ010000176.1 GCA_947003675.1 uncultured Collinsella sp.
TCCATGCAACGATTCCTTTCCGTCGCCCGTAAGCATCAAGTTATCAATGCATTCTACCCGCGCAAAAGCCTATGATGGGCAAAGCCCGCCGGTATCTACAAGACATGCGCGGTCGACGGTCACAAGCGAATCGAGGAACGTCATGGCAAAAAGCAAGCTCATCAAGGACACGACGCGTGCCGAACTCTTCGGCCTCCAGCGCGGCTAGCGACCTCTTCTTGGGCTGTGCACCAAAAAATTCGCCCATCTACTACGTTTAACCCAAGGGTGCCAACCATAGCCATATTTGTGTTAACAAAACCGCAGGTAAACGTCTTGCCGCATTGTTAAAAAACGCTCCATGGTCGGTCCAACCCTGGCAAACGTAGTAGATGGGCGCTTTTCGTGGCGCGGCTGGCCCAGATAGTTTGTTTCGGAGCCAATTTGCATTAAAAAAGTCCCCGGGGGGCGCTGCGTTTTGCGCCACCGGGGACTGTTCAATTTATCTCTCGCGGCCTACCTTACTCATTGGGTACGTACGTGGCCTTGGCTCGCTCGGGCGTTACATCCTGACCGCAGGAATAGCTCGAGTCGAAGGCATGCGCAACCAAGTCGTGGGTATCCCATGCCATGCAGTCAAACTCGCCAGTATCGAGGACGATGATATAGCCCTTGCCGTCGTAGTAGAAATGATCCTCGGTGTAGTTATCGTCATCGTCGATGTTGTCTTCGGACACGGAATCTATATCCGGCTTTGCCGTCTTAATTGCCTGCTTGGCCTCGCTCTTGAGGGTGTCGAACGAGAGCCCATGCTGCGCAAGCGAATCCTCGAGCGAAACCTGCTCACCCGTCTTGAGGTTGTAGTACGCCGACCTCGTCACCCGTTCCGATCGATACGGAGGTTGATAGCTGTCGGTGTAGGTTCGCACGCAGGCGATATCGCCGTCAATCGAGACGATCTCGGCGGTATACATCATGGTCACGCGGCTGTCCTCGTCATCCATCGAGGCCTGCTTGCTCGCATCGAGCGTGTCCGCAACGAGCTGGACCATATCCTTGTTAAACTTGGCGACGCCCACGCCCTGGCCCTTTACCTGAGGATAGGTCCACGTAGCCGAAATCTGGCACGTATCATCGGGAGACGGATCCAGCGGGCCTTCGCCAACCGCAGCCGTAAAGTCAACATCCTGCGTTGCGGAAACGGCCTCGTAGCTCGCCTGCGCATCGTCAGAGTCCTTCGATTTCAGCTGCTCCAGCGTCGTGGCCACCGTTGCGATGGTTTCGTTTATCGAGTCCTTATCGGAAAATAACACACCATAAACGCCAGAATAGCCAAGGTTGAATTCCCTCAGAGCAATAAGGTCCGTCATTGCCTTGAATGATTGACCATCATACCCGATGAATTTAACTTGGTATTCATGGGCAGAAGGGCCACTTTCGCCAGAGACGTCGCTTTGTTTAATTTCCTTCCCATGGTCAAACCACTGCGTAAATCCAATATTACCCGCATATTCAGTAGCACCCAAAGTCACGCACGCTTCCTGAGTGCCCACGATCGCCTCTGGCGTGTAGACCTTCTCAATCTTGCCATTCTTATACGCCCAGACTTCAAGATGCGCAGCGGCCGCGTTATCCGCACGGTCCACCGGTTCATCGGAATACTCAATCAGTAGCTCATCTTGGCCGTCGCCATCAAAGTCAACAAGTTTTGCGTAAGCAACACCCTGGGCTCCATACGTATATTCATCGAATTCGACAGCTTCGCCCTCGCCGTACTTCTTCTGGTACTCGAGGATCTTGTCGGTGAACAGTTCATTTGCCGTCTTGACCGCTGCCTTGGCAGATGCCTTGGCCTCCTTCTTGGACTGCGTGAGCTCAACGCTCTTAGGGGCGTCCGAGCCCTCCTTGGTGTAGTCGACCTTCATGGTGGTCGTGCTCTTCTTTTTGCCCTTGCCCGAGGTGATGGTCATCTGGTACTTCTGGTCGGGCAGCTCGCCAAAGTCCTCCATGGCAAAGCCGTCCTCACCATCGACCTTGATGGTGTAGCTCTTGCCCTTGCCGGACACCGGCGCCAGCTCGACGGTATAACTATCGAGCTTTTTGCCCTTGCTGTTCTTGGGCAGAACCTTGGTCTCGCACGCGCAGACAACATAGCCCTTGCCGCCCGAAGTCACCTCGGACGACGCGCCGATGCGCGGCACGACAACGATTGCTGCCACGATGGCGACAACGGCCACACCGCCGATAACGGCAGCGACGATACGGCCCTTGTGCTTGGGTTTCTTAGACTGCGGCGTCGGAACAGACGGCTGAGAGGCCTCGGCAGGCTCGGTCATAGGCTCCTCATAACGAGGCTGCGCCGCCATATGAGCCGGGGCACCCTGAGGAGCGGTCGCCGGCGCGTCCCCTACCGGAAACGCCACAGGCTCCGCCTGGTCCTCAACGCCGCCCACGCGAGCCCCGCAGCTCGTGCAAAACGTGGAGCCGTCGGGTATCTGAGCTCCGCACTTGGTGCAATACATCGCATCTCCCGTCTCTCATCGCAACCGCAATGCGCCCGCGCAATTCTTCCAACTACACCGTACGAGAAAAATCCCCATTCTTGTTGCGCAACATTGCCGCCGCATCAAAAAGCCCCGCCGGGCCTTGATGGCGCGACGGGGCGGACAAGCAGCTATGATCAGCAGGCTTAGAACAGGCCGGTGATGTTGCCGTCGTTGTCGACGTCGATATTCTCGGCCGCGGGAACCTTGGGCAGGCCCGGCATGGTCAGGACGTTGCCGGTCAGTGCGACCACAAAGTGGGCACCGGCGGAAACCTTGAGCTCGCGCACGGTGATGCGGAAGCCCTCGGGAGCGCCCAGCGCCTTGGCATTGTCGCTAAAGCTGTACTGCGTCTTGGCCACGCACACCGGCAGGTTGCCAAAGCCGTTCTCGCGCAGCTCGGCAAGCTGGCGCTTGGCAGCCGGCGTAAAGTCGACGCCGTCGGCGCGGTAGACTTTGGTGGCAACAGCCTCCAGGGCGTCGGCCACATCGGCACCGTCCTCGTAGGCAAACTTGAGCTCGCTCGGCTGCTCGATCAGGCGCATGACCTCGTCGGCCAGGTCGAGCGCGCCCTCGCCGCCCTTGGCCCAAACCTCGGACAGCTTCACATTGACACCGAGCTTCTGGCACTCGGACTCGATGAGCTCGAGCTCGGCCTCGGTGTCCGTCGGGAAGCGGTTGATGGCGACCACGCAGGGCAGACCGTAGACATTCTGAATGTTGTCGACGTGGCGCAGCAGGTTGGGCATGCCGGCCTTGAGGGCCTCGAGGTTCTCCTCGTTGAGATCGGCCTTGGCAACGCCGCCGTTGTACTTAAGGGCGCGAGCAGTCGCGACGACCACGACGGCGTTGGGACGAACGCCCGTCATGCGGCACTTGATGTCGAGGAATTTCTCGGCACCCAGGTCGGCACCGAAGCCGGCCTCGGTAATGGCGACATCGCCAAAACGCATAGCCATACGCGTTGCCATGATGGAGTTGCAGCCGTGGGCGATATTGGCGAAGGGACCGCCGTGGACAAACGCGGGCGTACCCTCGAGTGTCTGAACCAGGTTGGGCTTGAGCGCATCCTTGAGCAGTGCGGCCATAGCTCCCTGGGCCTTAAGGTCGCGTGCGCGGACGGGCTCGCCGGCATAGCTGTAGCCGACAACGATCTCGCCCAGGCGCTCCTTAAGATCGTTGATGCTCGTGGACAGGCACAGGATCGCCATGACCTCGGAGGCAACGGTGATATCGAAGCCGTCCTCGCGCGGCACGCCCTGGGCCTTGCCGCCAATGCCGTCGATGACATGGCGCAGCTGACGGTCGTTCATATCGACAACGCGCTTCCAGGTGATGCGCTTAAC
>CAMQPJ010000177.1 GCA_947003675.1 uncultured Collinsella sp.
AGCGGCGTACCCTTATCGTGGCCGCCGAGCAGCAAGATCACATCGTCGTCGGGAAACGCCGTCAGGGCCTTTTCGACCGCATCGGTGTTCGTTGCCTTGGAATCGTTGACGTAGCGCACGCCATCGATCTCGCCGCAGGGTTCCACGCGGTGTTCGAGTGGCTGGAACGATGCCAAACCGCGGCAAACGCCCTCGGGATCGGCACCGACGGCCAGAGCAGCCGTGGCGGCACATAGGGCATTAATGACATTGTGATGGCCCGAGATCTTGAGCTCGGACGTGGCGACAAACTGAGTCTCGACGCCCTTCAGGCGCACGACCATCTTGCCATCGCGCACAAAGGCGGCGTCTGCACCCTCGGGCTCGTCAAAAGCGACCTTGCAGATGCGGCGACCCGATGTGTAGATGTACTCATCGAACTCATGGATGCCGGCATCCTCAACGTCGATAACCACGAGGTCGTCGTCGACCATATTCTCGAACAACTTGATCTTGGCAAGCGCATAGTTCTTGTGGCTCTTGTGCCAGCCCAGGTGGTCGGGCGTGATGTTGAGCAGCACCGCCACGCGAGGATGAAGCTCGGCTGTCGTAGCAATCTGATAACTCGACAGCTCGGCCACAAACCACTCATTGTGTGCGCGGCCGTCGATCTCGTTCACCGGCGGCTCACCGATATTGCCGACGGCCACGCTGGCTTCACCGGCGGCCTTGAGCAGATAATCGGTCAGCGACGTGGTAGTTGTCTTGCCGTTGGTGCCCGTGATGGCGATCCAATTTTGGGGAGACAGGCGATAGGCAAACTCGGGCTCGCCCATAATCTGAGCGGCATGCTCACGCCCGGCCTTAAAGAAGGCCGAAAACTCCGAGATACCCGGGCATGTCACGCACACGTCATAGGCACCCTCGACCTGCTCGGTGCCGTAGACAAACGACGCGCCCTGCGCCTCGAGCGCACGTGTGGCGTCATTGGGCTCGGAGGTACCGCCGCCATACACGGTCGTGGCGCTCACGCGCTCGGGGTGAGCCAACGCCCAACGGGCGACATCGAGACCGGATTTACCCTGCCCCAAAACAAGTAGGCTAAAGACATCAGCAAGAGACATGAAAGACCACTATCCCAACTGGAAGAACAGGGCGAGGCCAACGGCGCCAAAGGCCGCGGCGATAATCCAAAAACGGATAACGACCTTGGTCTCGGCCCAGCCCTTCTTTTCGAAATGATGATGAATGGGCGCCATAAGGAAGACGCGCTTGTGCGTAAAGTGGAAATAGACGACCTGGATCATGACCGACAGGGTCTCGACGATAAACAGACCGCCGATGATGAGGGAAACGACCTCGGTGTTGGTCATGATGGAGGTGCAGGCAAAAGCGGCACCCAGGGCAAGCGAGCCGGTATCGCCCATAAAGATGCTCGCCGGGTAGCAATTGAACCACAAAAAGCCCAGGCAGGCACCGGCGCACGCCGTGCAGAAGATGGACAGGTTCACGTCACCGTGCAAAAACGCCATGGCGGCCATGGCGAGCATGGCGATCATGGAAGTGCCGCCGGCAAGGCCGTCCAGACCATCGGTCAGGTTCACGGCATTGGAAAGACCGGCGATCATCAGCCAGCAAAATACAATGTAGAGCCACGGAAACGAAAGGCCGCAGATGGTGGTCGAAAGAACACCGAGGTCAATCGTCAGGCCGCCGGGAAAACGAATCTCGGGGGCGACGCCGCACCAATTGACGGCGAGCACGGTAAAGGTGACGCAGATGATGGTCAGACCGATCATCTTGGCGTGAGGCGTCAGGCCGAGCGAGCGACCATGCGTGACGGAGGTCAGATCGTCGATGAGACCCAGAACGCCGGTGGCCAGCGTTGCAAGCAGCACGAGCACAAGCTCGGTGGTGAGCTTGCCCATCAGCAGGCAGGTCAGCGAGATCGCGACAAGGATGATGACGCCACCCATGGTCGGCGTACCCTGTTTAATCAAATGACGCTTGGGGCCGTCGGCTCGAACCTGCTGGCCGATACCCTCGACCTTCAGCAGCTTGATCCACCACGGCATGAGCAGCAGCGCAATGGCAGCGGCGATGCCAAGCCCCAAAAAAGCCTGATACGTTGGATACGAGGGATTGCCGAACATGGGCTAGCACACACCTTCCACAAAGCGGTCGAGCTCAACAAAACGGGAACCCTTGACCAGTACAACATCATGATTTTCAAGCGCGCCGCCTATGCGGTCGAGCACCTGCTGATAATCGGAGAACACCTGGATGCGGTCCTCATCCATACCCATCATGCGTGCGGCATCGGCCATGAGCTGAGCCAGCTCGCCGCCGACGCACGCGAGCATGTCGAGCTTCTTAGCGGCGGCATAGGCGCCCACGAGCTCATGCATGCGGGGGGCCTCGTCGCCCATCTCGCCCATCTCGCCCAGGATCGCCATGCGCGAACCGTCACAGATGAGCGAGCACAGCAAATCGAGGCCGGCAGCCATAGACTCGGCACTGGCGTTATAGGAGTCGTCGATGATGCGTGCTCCGCTCTTGGCGCGCTTGATCTCCTGACGGTGACCGGTGATCGTAAGGCCCCTAAAGGCGGCATCGATCTGCTCGGGCGTCACGCCCAGACGATAGGCGACCGCGGCGGCCTTAACGGCATTGGGCACGGACTGCACGCCGGGAATGGCCAGCATGGTATCGACCGTGTCGCCCTGACCAAAGTCGAGCGTAAAGACCGGATGGCCCTCGTCGTCGACGCGAATGTCGCGTGCGCGGACCTCGTCGTCGTCCGAGACGCCGGCCAGCATCACGTCAATGCCCGCAGGCTGGGCGAACGTATCGCGAATGAACGGCGTAAAGTCGTCCTCGCCACCCAAAACCAGCAACGGCGAGAAGTCGCCGGCGGCGCACATGCCCTGGACGATCTCGGACTTGGCGCGGGCGATGTTCTCGCGGCTGCCCAGGATACCGATGTGGGAGGTTCCAATCTTGCTCACGATGGCAAGATTGGGGTTGGCAGACTGGGACAGGCGCTCAATCTCATGAAAATGGTTCATGCCCATCTCGAGCACCAGAACCTCGGTATCGGCCGGAGCGGAAAGTACCGTGAGCGGCATGCCGATCAGGTTGTTGAAATTGCCCTTCGTGGCCCAGACGCGATAACGTTTGGCGAGTACGGCGGCGAGCACGTCCTTGGTCGTCGTCTTGCCAATCGAACCGGTAATGCCGACGACCAGGCAGCCAAGCTCCAAGCGATATACGTGCGCCAGGCGCAGCAAGAACTCCACGGGGTCGTCGGTCAGCAAGACGGCGCATCCCTTATCCTGCGCCAACGAAACCAGCTCGGCATCGGGCTCGCGCGTCATCACGACGGCACCGGCACCCGACTCGATGGCACGGGAGGCAAAATCATTGCCGTCGACCTTTTCGCCGGGGAAGGCGACAAAGATCGTCCCCTCCTCGACCTGACGCGAGTCGATAACGCACCCGCGGCATACCCGGTCGACTTCTTCCGTCACGGTTCGGGCCCCCGTTGAGGCCGCGAGGTTGTTGACGGCGATCTCTATCATTGCAGCTCCCCTGTAAACCTAATAATGCTATCGGCGTATTGTATCCCAGTGCCATGCGCGCGTGGTGCAGGGCATGTGAACACCCTTCAGATCAAACGGCAGACCACGCTCAAGATTGCAACCCCCTACTTCGTCCGCGGGATTCCCAGCACGTCGAGCGCGTTGGCCATAATGGACTGGAATGGCACCGCGGCGGCATCCGAGCCGCTCGGCGTTCCATCGAGTGTGATATAGCACAGCACCTTGGGCGATTGTGCCGGCGCAAAGCCCATAAAGGACGACATGTAGTTCTCCTTGAGGTA
>CAMQPJ010000178.1 GCA_947003675.1 uncultured Collinsella sp.
AGCACTCGCGCTCGCCGAGCGAAAACACATGGCCCTGCTTATCGGCCATAATCTGTACCTCAACGTGATGCGCCGGCGCGACGAACTTCTCCATGTAGCACTCGCCGTCGCCAAAAACGGCCTCGCCCTCGGCGCGTGCTTCAATAAAGGCCTTTGCCGCATCTTCCACGCGCTCGACCTTACGAATACCGCGACCGCCGCCGCCCGCACGCGCCTTAATAAGCACGGGGCAGCCAATGCGCTTGGCCTCGGCCGTTGCCTCCTCGGGGCTTTTGAGCAAATCGCAGCCCGGCACGATGGGCACGCCCGCCGCGGCAGCCGTTCGACGCGCGGCGTCCTTGTCGCCCATGCTGTCGATCACCTCGGCCGAAGGACCGACAAACGCCAGGCCATACTTGTCGCAGTCGCGCACGAAGCTCGCCTTCTCGGAAAAGAAGCCATAGCCGGGATGAATTGCCTTAGCTCCCGACTTTACGGCACAGGTGAGCACGGCATCGTCGTTGAGGTAGCTCTCTGCAAGACGCGGGCCGCCGATGCAATACGCCTCGTCGGCAAGTTGCACGTGCAACGCGTCCGCATCGGCCGTGGAGTAGACGGCGACGGTCTTGATGCCCATATCGCGGCACGCGCGGATAACACGGACCGCGACTTCGCCGCGGTTGGCGATGAGCACTTTGTCGAACATGAAGCCTTCCTTATCTTTCGTGCATGAGTGCAAAAGACATATCGGCACGGCAGCAAACCTCACCGTTGACGCTCGCAATACCCGTCGCAAAGCGGAACGGCCCGCGCGCACGCGTGATGGAGCACACCAGATCCACCGTATCGCCCGGGCGCACCGGACGCTTAAAGCGCACCTTGTCCAGACTCGTGTAGAACGGCGTCGCGCCGCGCGCCTCCTCATCGCCCATCAGCAGCACGCAGCAGTTCTGGGCGAGCATCTCGCACTGAATCACACCGGGGACGACCGGGTTTCCCGGAAAATGTCCCTGCAAAAAGTACTCGTCGCCCGTAATCGTGATCTTGCCGTGGGCCTCGTCGCCCACCAGCTCGGCTTCGTCGAGCAAAAGCATCGGCTCGCGATGCGGCAACAGCTTCTTGAGCTCTTCTTTGTTCATGGATATCACCTATCCGATCCTCATGAGGCAGCTGCCAAACTCCACGAGGTCGCCGTCGGCCACGCAGATCTCGAGCACCTCGCCGTCTGCCTCGGCCGTCACCTCGTTGAGAACCTTCATGGCCTCGATGATGCAGAGGGTCTCACCGGCCTTGACCTTGGAGCCTACGTGCACAAACGGCTCGTCGCCCGGCGCCGGGGCAGCATAGAAAACGCCGACCATGGGAGCGGTCACCTCGGTGCCCTTGGGCTCCGGTGCGGCGACAGGCGCCTGCGCGGCGGGCTCCGGTGCGGCAGCAGGCATGGCGACAGGAGCCACCGCCGGAGCAGTCACGGCACCCGGCATAGGCATGGGCACGGCAACCGGCTGTGCGGCGCTCGCGCGCTCGAGCTCGACCGCGGTGCCATCGGGCTCCTCAACGCGCACGCGCGTGAGGCCGCGGTCCTCCATAACATCGGCTATCTCGGCAAGTCTTTTGGAATCCATGCTCTAGCTCCTTGCATATCTACGCAGCGCGATGGCGGCATTGTGCCCGCCAAAGCCCAGGTTGGTCGAAAGCGCCCAGGTAAGGTCGGCGCGAACCGCGCGATTGGGCGTGTAGTCAAGATCGCAGGCGGGATCGGGTGTGTGGTAGTTAATGGTCGGCGGCACCACGCCCTGCTCGAGCGCCATGGCACAGGCCATGACCTCGATGGCACCCGTGGCACCGATCATATGGCCGGTCATCGACTTGGTCGACGAGACGTGCGCGGCTCGTGCCGCGTCCTCGCCGAGCGCACGCTTAATGCCCGCCGTCTCGGACGAATCGTTGAGCTTGGTCGAGGTGCCGTGAGCGTTGATGTAGAGGCCCTCGGAAGGCTTGACGTCGCCCTCGGCAACCGCCAGCGATATCGCGCGGGCAATGCCGGCAGCCTCGGGATCGGGGCTCGTAATGTGATAGGCATCATCGGTGTTGCCGTAGCCCACGACCTCGGCATAAATGTGCGCACCGCGCGCCTGCGCATGCTCCATGCTCTCGAGAACCAGCACGCAGGCGCCCTCGCCCATCACAAAGCCGTCGCGGTCTGCATCGAACGGGCGGCAAGCCGTCGACGGGTCAGGATTAGTGGTGAGAGCACGACAGGATGTAAAGCCCGCAACGGCATCGGGGATGATTGCGGCCTCGGCACCGCCGGCGAGAATCGCATCGGCATAGCCATGCTTGATGGCGCGGAACGCCTCGCCCACGGCATGGGCCGAGGTCGCGCAGGCGGTCACCACGGGCAAGGTCGGGCCCTTTGCCTTATGGCGGATTGCGATATTGCCCGAAGCCATATTGGGGATCATCATCGCGATCATATAGGGCGATGCGCGACGGGGCCCACGGTCGGCAATCGTGTGGACGTTGTCGACGAGTGTCTGCATGCCGCCCACGCCCGAACCCACGTAGACGCCCAGGCGCTCGCGATCGATGGCGCCCTCGACATCAAAGCCCGCATCGTGCATGGCCTCGTCCGACGCTGCCAGGGCAAACTGAACGCAGGGGTCCAGGTGCTTGGCGTCACGCTTACCAAAGTACTCGTTGCCGTCAAAACCCTTGACCTCGGCCGCCACCTTAACGGCAAACGCATCGGTATCGAAGTGCGTGATCGGGCCGATGCCGCACGTGCCGGCGCACATGGCCGCCCAGGTAGCAAGCGCCGTGTTACCGAGCGGCGATACGGCACCGATACCGGTGATTGCAACTCTCTGTTCCATCATGGTCTCCTCATTCAAGCCGTTGTTCGGCCCTAGTTTCTACATCGCCATTCCGCCGTCGACGCGCACGATCTCGCCCGTAATGTAGGCAGCCGCATCACTCACCAAAAAGCGCACCACGCCGGCCACTTCCTCGGGGCGCGCCATGCGCTTTAGGGGAATCTGCTCCTCGGTTGCCGCGCGAACCTTCTCCGAAAGCTTTGCCGTCATATCGGTCTCGACAAACCCGGGGGCGACCGCGTTCACTCGTACGCCGCGGGACGCAAGCTCGCGCGCTACCGCCTTGGTCAAACCGATGACGCCCGCCTTGGAGGCTGCATAGTTGGCCTGCCCGGCATTGCCCATCAGGCCCACAACCGAGCTCATGTTGATGACGCAACCGCCGCGCTGACGCATAAAGGTCTTGGTGAGCGCGCGCGTCGTATTGAACGTGCCCTTGAGATTGACATCGAGCACGCGGTCGAAGGCATCGTCACCCATACGTATGAGCAGGCCGTCGCGCGTGATGCCGGCGTTGTTGACGAGCGCCCAAACGGAGCCAAAGTCGTTGAGGACCGTCTCCATGCATGCGTTGACGGCAGCGGGGTCGGCCACATCGCATTGATACGCGCGAGCTGTGGCACCAGCGGCCTCGCAGGCTTCGCACGTCTCGCGCGCCGCATCGCCGCCACCGGCATAGACGACGGCGATATCAAAGCCGTCCTCCGCCAGACCGACAGCGCAGGCGCGGCCGATACCCCGCGAGCCGCCCGTGACCAGTGCCACGCGACGTGAGTCGTTGCGCTCGAGCGCGCCGTTGTTCAAGTTGCCCATGTCATTCCTTTCGGGTTACAGCCCTGTGGACTATGCGAGTTCGTCGGCAATAGCTGCAACCTGCTCGGCCGTTTCGCACGAATACACGCGAACGTCGCTCAGCGTACGCTTGACCAGGCCCGACAGCGTTTTGCC
>CAMQPJ010000179.1 GCA_947003675.1 uncultured Collinsella sp.
GCAACGAGAAGGGCATCAGCGATTTCCTGGTTGCGTTTGCCAAGGAGCGCGGCCTTGACGTGTACCAGGACGAGGTCTACAACGTCATCATTCGCAAGCCCGCATCTGCCGGTGCCGAGAACGCCCCGACCGTGATGTTGCAGGGCCATATCGACATGGTGTGCGACAAGTTGGGCTCCGTTGAGCACGACTTTACGACCGATGGTATCGACCTGGTCGTCAAGGATGGTGTCCTTACCGCCAACGGCACCACCCTGGGTGCCGACAACGGCATTGCCGTCGCGCTTATGCTTACCGTGCTCAACGATGATTCGATTGTCCATCCGGCCCTCGAGTGCGTATTCACCACCGACGAGGAGACTGGCCTGGTCGGCGCCGAGACGCTCGACAAGTCCCAGATTAGCGCCCGCACCATGATTAATCTCGACTCCGAGGAAGAGGGCGTTGCCACCGTCAGCTGCGCCGGCGGCGTCGTCGTTACCTACACCTGCCCCATCGTGCGCGAGCACAAGACCGGTAGCACCCTCACGCTCGACATCTCCGGCCTGCTGGGTGGTCACTCCGGCAGCGATATCCACTTGGAGCGAGGCAATGGCAACCTCATCATGGCCCGCATCATCGACCGCCTGATGGTTGCCGGCGAGCCCGCCATCGTCAGCTTCAACGGCGGCACCAAGGACAACGCTATCAACCGTGAGTGCAAGGCCGTTCTGGTCTATGCCGATCACGCTGCCGCCGAGGCCGCGGCGCAGGTCGCCCGTGGCATCATCGCCGACGTCACCGCCGAGCTCGAGGTCTTCGACCCCGGCTTTACCTGCACCGTCGAGATTGCCGACAACGCCGAGGTCGAGGCCATGGACCAGAAGTCCGCGCTTGCCCTCATCCGCGCTCTGCGTCTTGCCCCTAACGGCGTGATTCGCCGCAACGTCGCCACCGACGGCTCCGTCGAGGTTTCCTCCAACATCGGTGTGGTTGCCACCTCTGACGACCAGGTCAAGATCATGCTGTCCCCGCGCTCCTCGATCACCTCGCTGCAGAACGAGTTCAAGGACCGCCTGCAGATGCTGGCCGATGTCCTGGGCTTCGACGCCAAGTTCGAGTTCGAGTATCCCGGTTGGAGCTATGCCGAGCATTCGCCGGTCCGCGACGTCTTTGTCGAGAGCTATCGCGAGCTCTTTGGCTCCGAGCTGCGCATCGAGTCCATCCATGCCGGCCTTGAGTGCGGCCTGTTTGCCGAAGCCCTGCACGGCCTGGACGCCATCGCCGTGGGCCCGACGCTCTCCGATGTCCACACCCCGGACGAGAGCATGGAGCTCGCTTCTGCCGAGCGCTTCTACGAGCTGCTCATCGACGTCCTCAAGCGCCTCGCTGCGTAAAGGTTGCGCTGGCAGCAGTCCGAGCCACGTGCTAGCGGATTGCAAATGACATTACGAGAGGGGGCATCCGAGCTTTTGCGACGGGTGCCCCCTCTCTTCTTTTAAGAAATGGGAAATTGATTGGCGTCTAGCCCATATCCGCCTTGATGAGGTCGAGGGTGCGCTGGCAGTTTTCGCGGACGGGGCCGAGCATATGCTCGCGCAGGTCCGCCATGCCGGGCAGGTCGGCGTATTCGTCCATGACCTCTTCCATGCAAACGGGTACCTCGTAGGCGAGGTCCATCATGGTCGCAAAGCAAAACTTCTCAGATAGCCCGGCATCGGTGAGCGCCGCCTCCAGTGCGGAGTCGCCCATACCGTGGTATCGGCGGATAGCTCCTGGACCGATGCGCCCCACACGATTTTCGCCGCCAACGCTCATGGCAAGGCGAGCCCGGCGGCGCAGACGCTCATACGCCAAGCCCGATGCGACATCGTACATACGAGCCATCATGACTGTACTGTTGTTTCCAAGAAGCAGGGAATAGTTCTTCGCATGCGCGTCCGGTGCGCCGATGATGGCGTTGAAGAAAAGTATCTGCGTAAACAGATACAGGTTAAGGTGATGGTGGCTCGTATTGACGAGGAGTTCCTGAATATCGCGTGCGGTCGGGCCGCCGTCTGCCGTGTACTTTTGTGAGGGCATCACTCCAAGGGCCTGACAGAGGTCTTCTTGGTGTAGACGCCTGATCGTTCCGTCTTTGGCTTTCACGCGGTCATAGCGCTCAACAATGAGGGCAGGTTCGTCCTCAAACATACGATATTCGACGTTTGCCGTTGCGATGCCGGCGCGCTGGGCGCTTTTCATGCAGACAAACTCATTGAGAGCCTCGAGTTTAAATCCGATAACGCCATTTTTGAAAATATGCGTCGTGGGCGAGGAGCCCATGCATTCGCACCAGCGGCCGTTTATGAACGCGAGCGCGAACTTGCCCTGATTGCCTCCGAGTGACCAACTTTCATCTAGACCCATCCACGATGCATCGCGGTCATCTCTGATCGACTTGAGACGGAGAGCAATTTCGTGGTCGTCTATAGGGCGGTATTCGCCAGCGCGATGCAGGACGGCATCGGCATCTTCTTCGGCACAAAACTGCACGCCGCCCGGACAGTCGAGTCCGATATGGCTGAGCAACGCAACGGGATTGTTGGGCCTAACGTCGAATTCGGCGGCAATCGCTTTTCGCTGGTCCTCGCTGTCGGGTAGAAGGCCAAACAGGTACGGATTCATGACCTGTTGTCCGTATGTGCGATTTGAAACGGGAATGTTGGTCGATAGGGCTGGCCCGTCATAATCTTGATCGTAGGCAAAACTGGCCAGACCGCTCTCATCTTGCATGAGCGTTCCCGCAGGTACGCCGCAAATAATAGTCCGAAGCGTTTTGCTGGCCATTGGCTACCTCCCTTTGGGCCTGGTTTGGGCAGATGGGTTTGCGGCAATCGAGACTCCGAGATTGGACATGGCGAAATCGGCGAAGGCCTCGTCGTAGAGTGCGGATGTAAAGGGGGCATCTGCAAGAGCCGGAATGGGGGTACTACGACGGTTGCGATGATGAGGACGTTGAGTGTGATGGCGCCTGGGGATGCTGCGAGGCAGCGGATTGGCATGCGGGGCGTCGACTGGCCGCTCGTTTTTCGCTTCGCCGATATCCCCTTGAGCGGCGAGTGCCAGTCCAAGAGCATTGAAAATCGTCAGCAGCTTGTCGAGTCGAATGCCGGTGGCGTCGCCCAGCTCGAGCGATGCGAGCAGGCGCTCCGAAACACTGGCCGTTTTAGCGAGGGCGGCACGGGTGAGACCCTGAGCCTCGCGTGCCTGGCGCACGTAGATGCCAGCTTGGCGCGGTGTGGTGATGGGAAGGGTATCCACGGCGATCTCCTAACGTGCAGACTTTTGCATATCAGTATGACATGCAAAAGTCTGCATGAAAAGGCCTCATGCAAAACTCTGCATGAGGCCTTGCGCGGACGTTTAGTTTTGAAGGGTGTTTTACAGCGCCAAAAACCCCAAGTGTTCCAGCAGAATCTTGAGGCCGATAAGGATAAGCACGATGCCGCCCACGATGGTGGCAGGCTTTTCGTAGCGCGCGCCAAAGGTGTGGCCGATCGCTACGCCGGCAACGGAGAAGATAAACGTCGTGATGCCGATAAGCGACACGGCGGGAACGATGTCGACCGAGAGCGCGGCAAACGAGATACCCACGGCGAGCGCGTCAATTGAGGTGGCGATGGCGAGGATCAGGTACTCGCCCAGGTCAATCTTTTCGGCATCCTTGTCGTCGCCTTCATCCTCGTCCTCGGTATAGGCCTCCCACAGCATATTGCCGCCGATGAAGGCGAGCAGGACAAAGGCGATCCAGTGGTCGAAGGGGCCGATGATGCCCAA
>CAMQPJ010000180.1 GCA_947003675.1 uncultured Collinsella sp.
AGTAGTCGAAGAACGAGCGCGTCTTCTTGGACAGGCAGGCCAGCGGCGCATCGATACCCATCGAGGCGAGCGGCGCCTTGCCCTGCTGGGCCATGGGACGCACGACTTCGTCAACATCATCCCAGTGATACCCGAGCTTAGCCATACGCACGGCGGCGGGCACCTCGGCGTCCTCGGCCGGCGTCGCCGCGGCAGGCCTATCGAGCGCGTCGACGGTCAGCGTCTCCTCGGCAATCCAATCACGGTAGGGCTTTTCCTTGGCGTAACGGGCGCGCAGCTCGTCGTTGTAGATAACGCGGCCGCGGGCAAAGTCGACCTCGAGCATCTGGCCCGGCCCCAGACAGCCGCTCGTCAGGATGTTCTCGGGGCTTACCTCGATGGTTCCCACCTCGCTTGCCAGCATAAAGCGACCGTCACGCGTCACATAGTAGCGGGCAGGACGCAAGCCGTTACGGTCGAGGGCGGCGCCCAGCGTGCGACCGTCGGTAAAGGCGATGGCCGCCGGGCCGTCCCACGGCTCCATAAGCATGGACTGGTAGGCGTCGTAGGCGCGGCGCTCCTCACTCAGGCTGTCGTTGTGGTCCCACGGCTCGGGCAGCAGCATGGACGCGGCACGCGTGAGCGGGCGACCGTTCATGACCAGGAACTCAAGCACATTGTCCAGAATCGCGGAATCGGAACCCTCGCGGTTGATGATGGGCATCACGCGCTCAAGATCGTGCTGCAGCACGGGGCTGTACAGGTTGGGCTCGCGGGCGCGGATCCAGTTGACGTTGCCCTTGAGGGTGTTGATCTCGCCGTTGTGGATGATAAAGCGGTTGGGGTGCGCGCGCTCCCAGCTGGGCGTGGTGTTGGTGGAGTAGCGCGAGTGGACGAGCGCCACGGCCGTTTTGACGGCGGCGTCGTTGAGGTCAATGAAGAAGCGGCGCATCTGCGTGGCGACCAGCATGCCCTTGTACACGATGGTGCGAGAGCTCATGGAGCACACGTAGAAGATCTTGTCGCGCAGGGCAAACTCGGCGTCGGCCTTTTTCTCGATAGTGCGGCGGCACACGTACAGGCGACGCTCAAAGGCATCGCCGGCGGTCGTGTCGTCCGGACGGCCCAGGAAGGCCTGCAGGATAGTGGGCATGCAGGCGCGGGCCGTCTCGCCCAGGTCGTGCGGGTCGACCGGCACCTCGCGCCAAAAGAGCAGCGGCACGCCGGCCTCGGCACAGCCCTCCTCAAACACGCGGCGGGCATCCTCTACGCCCTTGTCGTCCTGCGGGAAGAACAGCATGGCCACGCCATAGTCGCCCTCTGCCGGCAGAATCTGGCCGCACTTTTGGGCCTCTTTACGAAAAAAGTGATGCGGAACCTGGAACAGGATGCCAGCGCCGTCGCCGGTGTTCTTCTCGAGTCCCGTGCCGCCGCGGTGCTCCAAGTTGACCAGAATGGACAGTGCATCGTCCAGAATCTGGTGATGGCGCTCACCGTTGATATCGGCGAGCGCGCCGATGCCACATGCATCGTGGTCGAATTCGGGGCGATAAAGGCCCTGCTGCTGAGCGGAATCTGCCTGCATCGCGATCCTCCCCTAGATATTTAGACAGTCAGTTGAGTAGGCATAGTAGGAGCATCGCCGGCCCGTTGTGTTTCCCACCCGTTTCGAAACAATCGCGTAACGCACGCCCTACGAGTGGACACCGCCGACCTCAAGGGCGACAACAAGGGCCCCAAGTTCGGCCTGCAAGCTCACCGCTTCAAACATCTCAATCTGTAACAGGAAGACCCAATTTCGACGACCAACTGTTACAGATTGAGATGTTTTCGAGAGACGGTTCCGAATGTCTCAATCTGTAACACGAAGGGCCGGTTTTAGCGGTCAGCTGTTACAGATCGAGATATTCCATAGGACCATTTCTTCCTGTCTTGATCTGTAACACCTAGACCCAATTTCCATCCCTAGCTGTTACAGATCAAGACATTTCGGCAATCCCCTTTCACCATCCTATTCAAATACAACAATTTTGTTAGTCTTGGTTAACTTTTGAGCCTAAAACGAGTATCCTTTGCGGCGTCAAACAAACGGCACGCACACCGTGCCACATTAAGGAGGCCCCTATGGCAAACCAGGCAGACCGGCAGACGATGCAACTCGTCCTTATCCGTCACGGAGAATCCGAGTGGAACAAACTCAACCTGTTCACCGGCTGGACCGATGTTGAGCTCACCGACACGGGCCGCGAAGAGGCGGCGGCAGGCGGCCGCGCCCTCAAGGAAGCGGGCTTCGACTTTGACATCTGCTACACCTCGCGCCTCAAGCGCGCGATCCACACCCTCAACATCGTGCTCGGCCAGATGGACCGCGAATGGCTGCCCGTCATCAAATCCTGGAAGCTCAACGAGCGCCACTACGGCGCGCTGCAGGGTCTCAACAAGGCCGATGCCGCGGCGGAGCACGGCGACGAGCAGGTGCTCATCTGGCGCCGTTCCTTCGATGTCTGCCCGCCGGCGCTCGAGCCGGGCGACGGTCGCGACCCTCACACACAGGAGCAATACCGTGATGTCGCACCCGACCAGCTGCCCTATACCGAATGCCTCAGGGACACGATAGCCCGCGCCTGGCCTTATTTCGAAGACGAGATTCGCCCCCAGATGCTCGCCGGCAAGCGCGTACTCATCGCCGCACACGGCAACTCCCTGCGTTCACTCGTCATGAAGCTCGAGCACCTCACGCCCGAGGAGATCCTCAAGGTCAACATCCCCACCGGCGTGCCGCTCGTCTACACCTTCGACACCGATTTCAACGTCCTCGACAAGCGCTACATTGGCGACCCGGCGACCATCGCCGCCAAGATTGACGCCGTGGCCAATCAGGGCAAAGCGCACAAGTAGCCCCAACCCAAATCCGACGCGTGGCGCCGCACGGCCCAGATGCGACGTCACGCCGCCCATACGCAGGAGCGCACCATGCTCAACCATCTCAAACAACACTTTGGCTCCCGACGCACCGGTGGTCACGGAGGCCTGGACATTGCGCGGCATATCGGCCCCGGGTTGCTCGTCACCGTCGGCTTTATCGACCCGGGCAACTGGGCCTCCAATATGGCCGCGGGCTCGCAGTTTGGCTACGCGCTGCTGTGGATCGTCACGCTGTCCACGATTATGCTCATTGTGCTGCAGCACAACGCGGCACACCTGGGTATCGCAACGGGCGCCTGTCTTGCCGAGGCCACGACACGCTACCTCTCCCGCTTCGTTGGACGCACGGTACTCGTCAGTGCTTATCTCGCGACCATCGCCACCGCCATGGCCGAAGTCCTGGGTGGCGCGATTGCCCTTCAAATGCTCTTTGGGCTGCCCGTGCGTGCGGGCTGCATCATCGTGGCGGCAGCATCGATGGCGATGCTCATGACGAGCTCCTACAAGCGCGCCAAGCGATGGATCATCGCCTTCGTAGGCGTGGTAGGACTCTCGTTTTTGGCCGAGCTTGCGCTGGTCAAGGTCGACTGGCCGCAGGCCGCCGCAAGCTGGATCACACCCAGTATGCCCAGCGGCTCGGCCGCGATTATCGTGAGTGTCCTGGGTGCGGTCGTTATGCCCCACAACCTCTTCCTGCACTCCGAGGTCATCCAATCCATGCACTTCGAAGGCCAAGGCGAGAAAGTTATCGAAGAGCGTCTACGCTACGAGCTCTTCGACACGCTCTTTTCGATGGGCGTGGGCTGGGCAATCAACTCGGCCATGGTCATCCTGGCCGCAACGACCTTCTTTGCGCACGGCAT
>CAMQPJ010000181.1 GCA_947003675.1 uncultured Collinsella sp.
TTGACTACTACGACAAGCCCTGCGGCACCGGAGCCACGGCGTTTCTGGTCCAGGCGATCGAGTCGTCGTTGGCGCACGCATAGACCGCGGCAGCTTTGGGTATTTCAATCAAAACCTCAACCGATTGGAGACCTATGGCTACTGATCATGAGCTCGCGCTGTACGTTATGACCGGCTGCCCGTATTGCATAAAGGTCAAGCGCTTTCTGGCCGATAACGGCGTGACCATCCCTGAGCGCAACATCTCGACCGACCCCGATGCCGAGCAGACGCTCATCGCCGTCGGCGGAAAACGCCAGGTTCCCTGCCTGTTCATCGACGGCAAGCCACTCTACGAGTCGAGCGACATCATCGCGTGGGTACAGGAGAACCTACTCTAACGCTCGCGTTGCGACCGGCTCGCCCCAACCTATACGACCCAAACATGTACACCAGCATCCAAAGTCGACATTTTTCGACATCTTTGGATGCTGGCGTACAACTTTTGGGTAGCCATGGACGCTCTTAACCGGCTAATTGTTTGAGGCGACCTTTGGATTATGGCTGTTTGATGCCTCGGGAAAGAGTTTCCGAGGGAGCAATGGTCAAAAAAGGGCAAATATGAGTACTGCTACCTGTTTAGTAGCAGCAATTTTGATCATTTCAGGAACTATTCAACGTTCCACTCGTCCGCAGACGACGTTATTTCTCCTCATATGTTCAATAAACGTAGCTCTTAATGGGAACAAATCTCATCAGGAGTTACTATTTATAGCAAAATAAATGCAACCATAATTGCAACAGTACTCATATTTGCCCTTTTTTGACCACGACCCTCCAGAATAGTCCCTGAGAACGACACTAAATGACAAAATCCGGCACTTGGACGTTCTTGTATGACTAGCCATTGAAGGACACCCAACGACTACTCCAATTCGCGACACACTGTGTCGCGAATTAAGCTGGTCCCACTATCGAAGACCGGTGAGAGCTCCTGCCCAGAATCTCGATAGCTTAATAAAACGCTCCCCTCCGGAAGTTCAACGAGCATCCAAATTCCAAGCTGAAAAGCAAAGGAGTATCGAAGCCGTCAATGCTCATTTCCTATCGAGCAGGCGGATCAAAACAAGCTAATTAGCCCGATAAACTGCTTGTATTTTTGTCTACAAAACTGTATACAAAAAAGGGAATCCGAGAACCAGCGCTCGACATTATGTCGATCGATAGGAGACGCTATGGACGCTAAGCAGCTCGAAAAGATGATGGAGTTTGCTCCCGGAGAGTTGGAGAAAGCCGCGGAGGCATACGAAAAAGATGAGTGGCCGAAGGGTCGCACCATCAAGCTGGGAAGGCCGTCGATCTCCGATGAGCCAAGCGCTGTTTTATCGGCACGTGTGGGTGAGTCGGTTCTTGAAGCGTTTGACGAGAAGGCGAAGCGCCATGGGCAAACACGCACGGAGCGACTCAGGGAGCTCATCATGCTCGATGCAATGATTGCCTAGTTACCCACCACACCCAAACATGTACACCAGCATCCAAAGTCGACATTTTTCGACATCTTTGGATGCTGACGTACAGCTTTTACAACATAGTCATTGGGGGTAGTCATTGGGGACGTTCTTAAATGACTAGTCGTTAAAGAACGTCCCCAACGACCAACTAGCCGTGGAAGCGGGCTATGGGTGCAAGCGGCTGCTCGCGAAAGACGCGCTCGACGGCGGCGCGGTATTCGTCGACCTTTTTAGTCTTACGTACGAGCTTGTGAACGGTAGTGGGGTCGGCGAAAGCGCACTTGGCGTAGAACCACCACTCCTTCATACGAAAGACCGCGTTACCGCCAATCTCTTCTGCATAGGCCGCAAACAGCGTGTCGTGGAAACGCTGCAGTTCGGCTACCGTGGCAGCGGGACCGCCGTTGACCATGCGAGCCAGAGCGGGGTTCGCAAGCAGGCCGCGTCCCAGCATCACATGGCGCGTGCCGGGATAGGCCTCCACCAGCGCATCCATATCCTCAAGATCGAAAATGTCGCCGTTATAGGCCACGGGGAACGGCGCACGCTCCAGCGTCTCGCCGTAAAACTCTTTGCGCGGCGAGCCCGTATAGCGGTCCTTTTGCACGCGCGGGTGCACGATCAGCTCTGCCAACGGTATGCGGCAATACAGATCGAGCACGCGCTCATACTCGTCATCGCTCTCCAGCCCCAGCCTGGTCTTGACCGATACCGGCAACGGCGAGCGTTCGCACACGTCGCTCAAGAACACCTCAAGTTCGTCGAGATTACGCAAGAAACCCGAGCCCTTGCCCTTGGCGACAACCGTCCCCGAGGGGCAACCCAAGTTGAGATTGACCTCGCGATAGCCCATGTCGGCGAGCACCTGTGCCGCCCACACAAACTCGTCCGCGTTCTTGGACATCAGCTGAGGCACTACGTTAAGCCCCTGGTTATTGGCAGGATCGATCTCCTTAAACGCCTTGCCGCCAAAGCGGTTGCCCACCCGCGGCGGCGGCAAAAACGGCGTGTAATAGCAATCGAGTGCGCCGAAGCACTCCGCATGCACGCGACGGAACACATGCCCGGTAATCCCCTCCATGGGGGCCAACGATAGAATCATCAACATCTACTCTCAGATCAATGCGGCAAAGGGACTGCCCCTTTGTCACATGCATTATGCCTTGTCCTTGAGGCGGCCCACAAGGCGGAGGCGGTTACTTGACGCCAACCAGCCAACCAGTCGTCGCTGTGCAACGAAGGTGAATGGCGCCCACGATCAAGCGAGCACCAACAGCACGCTGTTGACCGCCATGTATGAACAACAGACATCCTCCACTCATCTATACTCAAGAGCGTGTGCGCATCGCCCCCGAAAAACGATGAGAGTCGAGGCCCCATGCAGCAGCTCACCGAGCAAGAAAAGAAACGCATCCAGCGGTACTGCACATACCCCAAAATCGCAGCGACCGCACTCGTCATGTCGTTCGTAGCATGCCTATTGATGTTGCCGCTCCAAATGATCAACGATATCGCGTTCCATCAAAAGGAATTCCAACCCGCGGGCATATATACCGCCATCGCACTCACCGCAATCGAACTCGCCATCTTTTGCTATTGCGCTCTTGCGCCGCGCTTTGGAATGCAGGGCAAACAGTGGAAGGAGCTGCAGGGCAGGCTTGCGGTGGCCCAGACCAACAAAGACCGCTCCGCGGAGGTCGCCGGTGTGCTCGCCACGCAAGCTGCCGGCCACCTGCTCAAGAACAGTGATAACGATCTCGCGCGCAACCTGGGCGGCGCCGCGGAGGTCGCCGGCGCCGTAGGGGCAGTCGCCACGGCGGCAGACGTGCTGGCCGAAACCTCGAGCAATGCCGAGGCCATGGCGGCCGCATACGGCGTTGTGATTCCGAGCGCCAAGAAACAGATTATCGTGCTCATCGCAGTGCCCGCCATTGTGCTGCTTGGCGTCTACATCCCGCAGTTTGTCCAGGGAAATAACGAGCTTCAGGCAAGAAAGGCTGCAGCCGCCGAGCAGCTCGCCATCGCGCAAGATGCCTTGGAGCCCGTGTGCGAACGCGTCGCGGCAGACGACCCATACGAGTCGTATCACGACTACGGCTACCGCATTATCGGCTATCTGCGCGACAATGACCTTGGCGCTCAAGCTGCCTATGTCTACCTTTCTTTTGATGCAGACGGCATGCTCACGGACGTCGATTACGTCAGTCAGATCGACCCCGAGGCAAGCCTCGCAGACAACCTCGCCCGCGCCGAGCAGGATATCGCGACGCT